>CAZFSE010000005.1:42565-51177 GCA_964521805.1 uncultured Verrucomicrobiota bacterium | reverse complement strand
GGGGAAGAGCTACAGGCTGGGCTTCCGGGGGTGCCAGGGGCTGAGCAGGAAGGTTGGTCGGCGGTTGTTGGTGTTGGGCCCGGATGAACGCCAGCAGGTAGCTGGCCAGAATCTCGGATGCAGTAGTCTTGAGTTTTGTCTCTTGCGCATTGAGCACATCATAAATAATACCGATGGTCTTCTTTGCCATTTCGGGGTCGTCCCGGAACAGTTGGTCCATCTCGATCTTATTGTTGCGCGCGTATTGGGCCATGGCCAGTTGCAGTTCCTCCAGGAGCGAGGTCATGGCGGCGGTGGAGCCGGCGGGGGGTGTTTGATCCAGCCGGTTGTAGACCGTTTGCAGGTGCTGGGACATCTGGTTGACGTCCATGGTGGCCTCAAATCCGGAGAGGATGACCAAATACTGCTTGCCGCTGAAAAACCAGGAGCCGGGCCGGCGCGTCTGCAAGACGGTGCCCTTGAAAATGTAGGTGCGGTTTAAGGGCAGGTCCTTGACCAGGTGAAGGATGGCAGGATCCACATAGCAGGTGCCCAAGGCCTTGGTTTGAACCGCCTCATAGGTCTTTCCGTTGTATCGCAGGGCTTTTCCGCCCGGACCCGCGGCCAGCACATCTCGAAAAAGAAACCCCTTGGCCCAATAATGTTGCGGATTGGCAAGGAGATCGGAGGGTTCAACAGCCTTAAATTCCTGTTGTGCCAAGAGGGGCGAAGCCCATGCCGCCAGTATGGCACACACCACGACCAAGGTTCGGATTTTGCTCATAGAAGCCCTTTCTCTTGCCTGTGGAAAGTGATTACGCCATGACTCCCAACAAATCAAGACAAATGGGCGTTTGCGTGGCCGGACCTTGGAATGCTTATTCCTCTACGAAGGCGTCATCCACAAAAACAGACCCTTTTCCGCCCTTTTCGCCTTCGCTCAAATGAATGCCAAACCGGGCACTGGCGACTCCGGAGGGCGCCGCTTTTTTGCGCAGGGCCATGAGCTCCCAGCGCATGCGCGAGAGGGAGGAGGTGATCATGGCACTGTAATCCCGTCCGATCTCCTTGCCATCCGCATTGAGCCACTCGATGACCAGTTGCAGGTGCGCGGAGCCTCCCATCGGATCATTTTTGTCGCTCATTGCATAGATAAAAAAGCTGTACTTGGTTCCGGCGGTGACGGGAAGGTGCTGGGTCATCCCCTGATAGCCCTTCACGATTTTCTGGGCGCTAAATTTAATGCTCTGCTCGCCGGTTCGGACGGCTTCGCGGGAAACCTGCATCCGGTTGATTTTGCTGGTGAAGGTTTCCCACGGGGAGCCGGGGGGGGATCCTTCCGGGGCATTGATTGGAGCTTCAAAGCCAGGATTTTCCGCCAAGTTTCGACTGCCGGTCTCCTGCGCAAGAACATCGGTTGCGGAAATCATGAGCATCCCGCAAATGGCACCTGCAAACCATTGGACCCTTTTCATGTTGCGCTCCTTTTTTCTGCCTGCGTGTGGAACTCTAGCAGGCTTCAGGGCTGAAAATCAATGTCATCCACATAAAAGGCACCGATGTTTTTGGTGTCTTGGGAAAAGAAAGTGATGACCACCACCCCGAGGCTTGCCCCCTCCGGCGCCGTGGCGGAGACCGTGTGCTTTTGCCAGGATACGGAGGAAAGCTCGGAACCCCAGATGGGCCCGTAAACGCGTTCGAGTTCAAGACCGGTTTCGTTCTTGAATTCAACGCTGATCTGGGCATAGGCGCCGGCTGGAATGGGATTGCCGGCATCATTGAGTACATGAACTGAAAATTGATAGGTTGCGCCGGGCTGGGGCAAGAAGCGCTGGGCGTATCCCAAATACCCCTTGGCTTGGCTTGGCGCCTTGAAGTACAAGGCTTGTTTTCCAGTTTTTTGGTGAACTTCCGTAAGGGTGGGGCGGGGGTCTTCTTCTGCGGAGGAGAAAAAGAACCAGTTTTCCGGCTCAACAGCAGGATCTTCGCTTTCCGCCAGCACGGGGCGTTCAAAGCCGGTGTTCACCAGTGTGCGAATGGCATCTTTTTCCTCCTGCGCTCCAAACGCCAGCACAGCACCAGAGACGAGCAATCCAAACACAACAAAACGAGTTCGCATGAACATTCTCCTTTTTTAAATGCAACCGGTTACAATTTAGACTAATATCGGTAACAGTCAACAGAAAAATATCAAGTTTTTAGGCCTTATTGGCGGAGGGGCAGAGGGAGGAGATGGGGCAGGCCGGGCAGTTTGGTTTTCGGGCGTGACAACAGCGCCGCCCATGAAAGACCATGACGTGCGACCAATCGGTCCAATTCTTTTCCGGAAGGATGGCTTTCAAATCAAATTCGATTTTATCGGGGCTCTCGTTTTGAGTGAATCCGAGCCGGTTGGATAATCGCTTGAAGTGGGTGTCCACAATGATGCCGGGCTTTCCGTACGCAGTGGCCACCAGGAGATTGGCGGTTTTGCGGCCAATGCCGGGCAGTTCGATCAGGGTGTCGAGATCGGAGGGTATTTTGCCTTTGTGCTTCTCTGCAAGCACGGCGCACAGGGCCCGGATATTCCGGGCCTTGTTGCGAAAGAAACCGGTGGATTTGATCTCCGCTTCGAGGGTTTCTTGCGGGGTGGAGGCCCAGTCTTGGGCCGTTTTATACTTCTTGAACAGGGCCGGCGTGACCAGGTTGACCCGCTTGTCCGTGCATTGGGCCGACAGGATGGCGGCCACCGCCAGTTCAAGCGGGTTGGCCCAGGTCAGCTCGCATCCGGCCTCCGGATACGCCACGCGCAGGCGCTCGAGAACGAGCGCCGCGCGTTTTTTCAATGAGGCGTTGTCCGTCATGACCCGCCCGCCGGATTATTCCTTCTGGTCTTTTTCCTCGAGCGCGGCCTTGCGGCTGAGGCGAACCTTGCCGCTCTCATCCACGTTGAGGCACTTGACCCAGATGGACTCGCCCATCTTGACCACGTCCTCGACGCGGTTGACGCGGAAGTTGGCCAGTTCGCTGATGTGCACCAATCCTTCCTTGCCGGGCAGAATCTCGACGAACGCGCCGAAATCCTTGATCCCGGTGACGGTGCCACGGTAAATCTTCCCGACCTCCGCCTCGGCGGTGATCATGCCGACTTCCTTGACGGCGGCTTCCATGGCGACCTTGTCACTGCTGAAGATGCGGACGGTGCCATCATCATCAATGTCAATTTGGACGCCGGTGGTGTCGGTGATGCGGCGGATGTTCTTGCCGCCGGGCCCGATGAGCGCGCCAATCTTTTCCGGATTGATTTTGATGACTTCAATGCGCGGGGCGTAGGGGGAAAGCTCCGGACGGGGCTGTGCGAGGACAGCGGTCATGGCGTCCAGGATCTTGGCACGAGCGTCCTTGGCTCGCTGGAAGGCGCCTTCAACCAGGGGCCACTGCAGGCCGCGGAGCTTGAGGTCCACCTGGAAGCCGGTGATGCCGTCCCGGGTGCCCGCGACCTTGAAATCCATGTCGCCGCAATGATCTTCAGACCCGATGATGTCGGTGACGAGGATGGCCTTGCCCGGTTCGCTGAACAGGCCGATGGAGATGCCGGCAACCGGCTTCTTCAGGGGCACGCCCGCATCCATCAGCGCCAGGGTGCCGGCGCAAACGCTGGCCATGGAGCTGGAGCCGTTGGATCCCATGATCTCGGAGACCACGCGGACGGTGTAGGGGTAGTCCTTGGGCATCATCTGGGCAATGGAGCGCTCCGCGAGCGCGCCGTGGCCGATTTCGCGGCGGCCGGTGCCGCCCAGGCGTCCCACTTCACCAACGGAATAGGGCGGGAAGTTGTAATGCAGGATGAAGTTTTTCTCATCGGGCCCGCCCGTGAGGCCATCCATGGCCTGCGCATCACCGGTGGTGCCCAGCGTGGTGATGGCCAGGGCCTGCGTTTCGCCGCGGCTGAAGAGGGCCGATCCATGGTTGCGGGGGAAGAGGCCGACCTGGGCGTCCAGGGGGCGCAAATCTTCAAACCCGCGTCCGTCTATGCGGAGGCTTTTCTCCAGCACATTCCGGCGGACGGTTTCGATCTCGATCTTGTCGAACAGCTGGGAGAACTTGACGGGGGTGATCATTTCCGGGAAAAGCTCGGTCAGCTTCAGCTCCATCTCGGCGCGGATGGCCTTGATGCGGGCCTTGCGGTCGGCCTTTCCGGCGATCAGCAGGGCCTGGGCGAGATCCGCGGAGGCGGCCAATTCACGGGCCTTGCCCAGCAGGGTTTCGTCCATCGGCTTTTCGGTGACCGTTTTTTCCGGCAACCCCAGCGCTTTGCGCAGGTCAAGCTGGGCGTTCAGGATCGGCTGGATGGCCTCATGGCCCGCCTTCATGGCGGCGACCAGGTCCGCCTCGGAGATTTCCTGCGCGGAGCCTTCGATCATCATGGGGAGTTCTTTGGTGCCCACATAGATCAAATCCAGATCGCTGGTTTTCATCTCGGTGTGGGTGGGGTTGATGACGAATTGCCCATTGACGCGCCCGACGCGGACCGCGCCGATGGGGCCGCAGAACGGGATCTCGGACAGCATTAACGCGGCACTGGCGGCGTTGATGCTCAAGACATCAGACTCATTTTCGCCATCGGCGCAGATCAGGGTGTTGTTGATCTGGACTTCATTGTAATAGCCTTCCGGAAACAGGGAGCGGATGGGGCGGTCCGTAACGCGCGCCGTCAGGATTTCCTTTTCGCTGGGGCGGCCTTCACGCTTGAAGTAGCCGCCGGGAAACCGTCCCGCGGCATAAAACTTTTCGCGGTATTCGACCTGGAGGGGGAAATAATCAATGCCCTCGCGCGGTTTGTCGCTGGCGGTGATCGCCGAGAAAACGATGGTTTCACCGAGTTGAACGGTGGCGGAGCCTTGGGCCTGTTGGGCGAGGACGCCGCTTTCGAAGCGCATTTTTTTGCCAAGAACTTCGATTTCGATGCGGGTGTTTTTGTTGATCTTCATGTGTTGCCTTTCTACTGTTGAAAACGGGCGGTGGCCATTGATGGCCGACGATCATATGACCTGACCACGCCGGGCTTCGATATACAGACCGAAGCCTTCCCGGGAATGCGCGGGCCCAAAAGGGCGGACGCCGTCTGCCGGAGGGCAGTCATGATCCACTTTTGAAGTGCTGAAAGGAGGGAACTACCGACGCAGGCCAAGGCGCGCAATGACCTTCTGATAGCGCGCTTCGTCTTTTCGTCCGAGATAGTCCAATAGGCGGCGACGCTTGCTCACCATCACGATCAAACCACGACGTGAGTTGTGATCTTTTTTATGACCCTGAAGATGTTGCGTCAAATCCTGAATGCGTTTAGAAAGAAGGGCAACCTGCACCTCCGCGGAACCCGTGTCCCGTTCATGCAACTGATATTCCTGCTTAATAGACGCCTTGGTCGCGTTTTCCATAACCCTGTTCCAGACCTGATTGTCTTTTGCTTGTTTTCGTTCCTTTTTTTCTTGTGCGGGCGACTATACGGGCCGGATTGGGTCTTGTAAAGCACTTCTTTATATTTTTTTTAGCCCCCGAATTCTGGGCGAAAACGGAGGCGGCGAGGCGGCGCCGCCGTCTTTGCCTGGAAATCAGCCCTGAATAATAATTCCATTTAGCAGTTGCAGTTTGGCGGGGGGGTGTCATAGTGCCCGCAGTTTGTGAGAGAAGAGTCAGTGAGTTGGTAGGTTGTCCATCGCCTGCGTCTGCATGGAGGGTGCCGATCCGAAACCCGAATGAGTCGGGAACAGTCACGAGAATCTCCCCCACAGAAGAAAGAGCAAGCAACCATGGCAACGAAACTATATGTCGGCAACCTGTCGTTTGACACCTCAGAGGGCGATATCCGCCAGCTGTTCGAGTCCTGCGGCTCGGTGACGAGCTGTAACATGATCACCGACAAATTCACAGGCAAGTCCCGCGGCTTTGCGTTCGTCGAAATGTCCTCCCAGGCGGAAGCCACCAAGGCCATTTCGGAATTGAACGGCAAGGATCTCGGCGGGCGCGCGCTGACCGTGAATGAAGCCAAGCCCCGTGAAGACCGTCCCCGCGGTGGTGGCGGCGGTGGTTACGGCGGCGGCGGACGCGACCGCTTCTAAACAGAAGCGAACGCGCTAAGCGAAGGAAGGGAATGGAGCTTCGGCTCCATTCCCTTTTTTTTGTGGGCCGGGCCTTTATGCACGGTTCGCTTGACGGGACGTGGCGGGGATTCTACCCTCACGCCCCTGGATGGAGCACGGCCTTGCCACAGGAAGCAGGAATAAGAAAATGGGGTTTTGAGAAGCATAGGGCTGACGATGGCACATGAAAAGGGTTCAGCGAGGCGCCTCCAAAAAGGCAAAAAAGCATGAATAAACGCATCGGTTTCATTTTTGACTGGGATGGGGTGGTGGTGCATTCCAATGATCTGCATGAGCGGACGTGGTTCCGGCTGGCGGAGGAGGAGGGGCGGCCCCGTCCGACGGCCACCAACCTGGGCAACTGCGGCATGAAGACGGAGGCGGTGCTGACCCGGCTCTTGAAGTGGGAGCTCCAGCCCGGCGATTTGGAGCGCATGGCCTTTCAAAAGGAGGATCTGTTCCGGCGGCTGGTGGCGGAGCAGGGTATTGAGTCCATTGGCGGGGTGCTGGAGTTTCTGCGCTTGCTGAGCGCCCGGGGCCTTCCGCATGCCGTGGGCTCCTCCGCGCCGCGCCTGAACATCGAGGCGGGCATGAAAGCCCTGAAGCTGGAGCATGATTTTGAGGTGGTGGTGGCGGGTGAGGATGTCACGCAGGGCAAGCCGGCCCCCGACATTTTTCTGAAGGCGGCGGAGGGCATGGGCCTGCCTCCGGAACGTTGTGTGGTGTTCGAGGATGCCCCGGCGGGCCTTGAAGCCGCCCATGCGGCGGGCATGAAGGCCGTGGGCGTGCTCTCCACGCACACGCCGGAGGCCCTCGCCCGGGCGGACCGCCTGGTGCGGGATTTTACGGAAATTCAACCGGATGAGTTGATCGCATGGCTCACTTGATCTTTCTTTTCTGGACGGCGTTTCTCATTGGCTTTTCCGGCGCCATGATGCCGGGGCCCTTGTTGACCGCCACGATCAGCGAGGTCCTCAAGCGGGGTTTTCGTGCGGGGCCGCTGATTGTGCTGGGGCACGCCCTGCTGGAAATCCTGGTGGTGCTGGCGGTGGTCGCGGGCTTGGGGTCGTGGATTGCAAAAGACGTGGTCAAGGCCTCGCTGGGGGTGGGGGGTGGAGTCTTGCTGATTGGGATGGGGATTCAGATGGCCGCTACGGCGCGCGCCGCCGCGCAACAGGCGTTAAGTGCTGGCGGAGATCCCCGCATGGCGGTGAAGGGACCCGTGCTGACGGGCATCCTGACCTCGCTTTCCAACCCCTATTGGTCCATCTGGTGGGCCACCACGGGCTTGTTTTATGCCGCCTGGGCGCTGGAGCATGGCTGGGCCGGGCTCACCAGTTTTTATGTGGGCCACATTCTTTCCGACCTCACCTGGTACAGCCTGGTCGCGGCGGCGGTTGTTTCCGGACGGCGCATCTGCCCGCCGGCGGTTTACCGCTGGCTGATCGTGGTCTGCGGTGTGGCGCTCGTGGGGCTGGGATTCTGGTTCCTGCGGTCCGGGGTGTTGTTCTGGTTGGACAGCCCGGTGTTTCAGCGCTAAACTGCAACGAACAATTCAACACAAGGAGATATATCATGCCCCATGCATTGCCCCCCCTGCCGTACGCCAATAACGCCCTGGAACCCCACATGGATGCCCGGACCGTGGAGATTCACCACGACAAGCATCACGCCGCCTACGTCAACAACCTCAACGCCGCGCTGGAGAAGCATCCCGAGTTGGCGGGCAAGAGCATCGAGGATCTGCTAGCCGATCTGAAGAGCGTGCCGGAAGATATCCGCACCGCCGTGCGCAACAATGGCGGCGGAGCGGTCAATCACAAGCTCTACTGGGAACTCATGGCCCCCAACGCCGGTGGCCAGCCGTCCGGGAAACTGGCCGAAGCCATCCACAGCGCATTTGGGAGCTTCGATGCCTTCAAGGAAAAGTTTTCGAAAACCGCCGCCGCCCAGTTTGGATCTGGCTGGGGCTGGCTGTACGTGGACAAGGCGGGCCAGCTCGCGGTGGCCTCTACGCCCGGACATGACACCCCCATCATGAAGGGTGCCGTGGCGTGCGAAGGCAAGCCCCTGCTCGTCGTGGATGTGTGGGAGCATGCCTACTACCTCAAGTTTCAAAACAAGCGCCCCGACTTCATCGCCACCTGGTGGAATCTGGTGAATTGGAAGAAGGTCGAAGAGCTGTATCGGTCCTGATTTTTGGCCGGGTGAGGCGCCTTCAGACCGCCTGTAGACGTTGCCGTTTGCGTTACACATGGGAGGGACGGCGGCCCCGCCGTCCGAAAAGGGACCGCGGGGCCGCGGTCCCTCCCAGTGGATGTGGATAGCGCTCGCGCCAGTTGTCCGATAGCCAGTCCAAGATCAGCTTCAGCACCCACGCGCCATGCTCCTTGAGCCGCTATTGAGCCGCCATGGACCATTTTGCTCTTACTCTCTTCCGCAAAGTGCGTGTCATTTTCACTTACGATCGTGAGTAAAAATGACACGCCTGATGGGAGTAATGCGTGCCTGTCC
>CAZFSE010000005.1:0-42465 GCA_964521805.1 uncultured Verrucomicrobiota bacterium | reverse complement strand
ACTTACGATCGTGAGTAAAAATGACACGCCTGATGGGAGTAATGCGTGCCTGTCCCCATGTGCAACCACAAAGAGTTCACTGGGTTGGCGGCCTTTTTCTTACGCTTTTTCCAATATTTTCCTGCAATTTCACTTTTTTGAGTAAAAAGAGGTTGACATGCCCACGTAAACGCAGTATATGCACACGTAGACATTGAAGAGTTTTTGCTCTCGTAGTAACCAAAAGGTGTTATCGTGGCTGTAACAAGTGTCAAATCACTAGGCCCCGTGCAGGCGAAGTCAACGTTCCGCTTGCTTGTCCTTTTCTCTCTTCTCGCTTGTACCGCCCACGCCAATCTTGCCCGCAATGGTGGCTTTGAACAAGGCCTCCCAAATGCAACGTTGATTCCCGATTGGATGGCCTATGCCACCAAGGTCTCGAAGGTCGAGGTTGTTCCCTTGGACAAGGCCGCTGAAGGGAAGATGGTGGTGAAAATCTCCGCCCAGCAACTCCCTAAGCAGTTTCAAGGCTTGACCCAGCGGCTGGAGGTGAAGGAGGGGAAGCGTTACAGCTTGTCTGCCAGGACGCTCAGCAACAGCGATGATCGTTTCAAAGGGACTGGGTCTTGCCGCCTGGGGATCGAATGGTTGAACAAAGAAGGCAAGGAGATTGCCCGGGATGCCAGCCATGATTTTTCCATCGACAGTTCCCAGCAATGGAAAACCATCTCGCTCGAAAAGAAAAAAGCACCGAGAGGAGCCGCGGAGGCTGTTTTTGGAGTGCACGTCTTTGACGGTGACAGAGGTTCTGTCGGCAGTTTTTTCGTAGATGATGTTCAGATAGTCGAGAGGTGAGAAGTTAAAAGGTTCACTGAATCTTGACCGGTTTTTTTAGTCAAAAATGAGAGCGATTGCAGGAATGTAAATGACAGACAGTAGAATCAGGAGGAAGTCGTTATGAGAATGCGTACCCAAATGATCCAAACCCTCGGCTTGGCCCTGCTCACCGTATTTGTGACAGGGCTTTTTTTATGCCCGGGCGCCTTTTCGGAGACCATCGAAAACCGTGATGGGAAGTCACTGATTGCCACCTGGTGGGGCAGTGATGCCATTGCCCCGTATGTGTACACGCTGGACTTCGCCAATACGCAATATGTGCATTCCGCGCCGTATTCGCTGAAGATTGACTACAACAAGGCGAACGACTCGAATGTCTACAGCTTCATCTCGGCCATGGGGCGCTGGAACTTCCGCAACCACGATTATCTTTCCTTCTGGGTTCGCAACGACGGAAAGCCGCTGAAGATCCGTATTCGCCTGGAAGACAACAACGGCAACCCCTGGGAATCCAACTGGGCGGATATTGAGCCGGAGACCAAAACTTCCGCCGCCGACTGGGAAAACCTGGTCGTGGATTTGACCCGCACGTTTGCGGCGACCAGCGTCAACTGGTCCTGCATTGAGCAGTTGATGTTTGTCGTGGCGCCCGCTGACCCGACCAACAGGGGCACGTTCTGGCTGGATGATGTGGAGTTGACCCGCTCACCCAAGGGCATTCCCATTGAGACCTTTGAGAGCGACTTCTACGGCTGGTCCGGCGGCGGCGTGTTCTCGACGATGAGCACCGTGGTTGAGCAGTTTCAAAACAGTGGAGCTTCCACAAACCTGGGGCAGAAGTCGTTGAAGGTCACTTGGGGCACCAAGGGCGCCAACTACGACAACTTCATCTACACCCCGCTTCATGATCCCGCCGCGCCCAATGACCGCATCGGCCGCTACACCAATTTCAACCTGTATGCGAACAATACGGTGGAGTTGTGGGTCAAGAGCACGACCGACAACAACATGCCGCTCCTGATGAAGTTCACTTCTGGAAAATTTGGAACCACTGATGTCAGCACCGCCACCTACACCGGCGCCGGCAACTGGCAGAAGCTGTCGTGGAATTTTTCGACAAAGGTCGCCATCGCCTCCAAGCTTCAGACGATGTGGCTGTTCCCGTACCCCGGCGCCGCCGACAATGGCGGGACGCTGTACATTGACAACCTGACTCTGGCGGGCGGCACGGGTCCGGCGATTCCGCAGGCCCCAGCCAACTTCACCACCACGGCCACGGTGCCGGATGGCGATGGCGTGTACACGATGCGCTGGTCGGCGGTCACCGGCGCGACCGGCTATACCCTGCAGGAGTCCACCAACATCAACTTCAAGACATTGTCCCGGCAAACGAACCTGACCGCGACCGTGTTGCGCATGACCAACGCCGTGACCACCGCCGGCAAGACCTACTTCTACCGCGTTTGCTCCTATATCGGCAGTCCGACCAACTTCGGATCTTTCGCCGCCGCCTTGCCGGTGACGGTGAAGACCATCCCCGCCGCCGCGCGCAAATATGAGATCATCGAGGACTTCGACGGAAAATCCCTGATCTCGACTTGGTGGGGAAGTGATTCGACGGCGCCCTTCGCCTACTCCATGGATTTCGGCGCCACCAACCGGAAGCATGCGGGCAAGTACTCCCTGCAGATTGACTACAACAAGTCGAACGACGCCGCCAATGCCTACAGCTTCATGTCCGCCATGGGCCTGTTCAACATGCGCGAATACGACTACCTGTCGTTCTGGGTCTACAATTCCGGCGCTGTGGTGCGCATCAAGGTCCGGCTCGAAGACATTCATGGCAATCCCTGGGAGTCTGATTGGGGGGATATCTTCCCGCGCACGAAGACCACGACGGCGGACTGGGAAAATATGGTGGTGGATCTGACCCGGGCCTTCTATGGACACGCCAATGGCGACATTGACATGTCGCAGATCGCGCAGATCATGTTCATGGTCGAGGCGGGTAGCACGACGGCGAAGGGCACCTTCTGGCTGGATGACATTCAGCTCCAGCGCGCGGCCAACAGCGCCCCCCTGGAGACCTTTGAGGCTGACTTCTATGGCTGGTCCTCCGGCGCTCCCTTTGCCATCAAGCCCGTCTCCAACCAATTCTATACGGCGGGCACACTCACCGGATTAGGCCAGCAGGCCCTTCAGGTCACCTGGACCAACAAGACCAAGGACTACTCGAATATCGTCTACACGCCCGGCCACGACACCAACCTGGCTCCCGTCGGACGCATCGGCAACTACGAGAACTTCAAGCTTAACAACAACACCTTTGTGGAGATGTGGGTCAAGAGCACTACGGAAAGCAATATGCCGATCCTGCTGAAGCTGGACCACATGGATGTCAGCATCCAGGTCTATGAAAAGAAAGATGTCTGGCAGAGGATGACCTGGGACATCTCGGCCCTGCCCAACGCCACGAGTGTCACCGGCATGTATATTTATCCGTATCCCAACCAGGCGGATGCCGCCGGCAATCTGTTCGTTGATGACGTCAACCTGGTCGGCGGCACGACCCCGGCCATCGCGCTGGCCCCCACCAGCACGCTGGTGAGCCTGGTCAACGGCGGCAGTTACACCGTCCGCTGGAGCGCCGTGTCCGGGTCCGTCCGCTATGAATTGCAGGAAGGCCGCGACATCGCCTTCTCCACGGTGAAGAGCTACTTCACCACGGGACTGACGCAGGTGCTGACAAAGAATCCCGCGGACGAAGCGGGTGGCTACTACTATCGCGTCCGTTCGGCGGTCAAGGTGGGCAACGTCACCAACTACGGATGCGCCTCCAAGCCGGCGTTCGTGGAGCTCCGGCAGTACGAGACGATTGACGGGTTCGAGGCGAACAGCCAGGCGATTACCTGGTGGGCGAACGACCCCACGCCTCCATTTGTCTATGAGCTGGATTTTGGAAGCACCCAGTACGTGCATTCTGGAACACGCGCCCTGAAGGTGGCGTATAACAAGTCCCGCAATCCGCCCAATGGCTATGACTTTTTCTCGGCGCTGGGCCAATGGAACCTGCGCAACTACGATTATCTCTCCTTCTGGGTGTACAACGCCGGCGCGCCGCTGGAAATACGCCTGCGCTTTGAGGACAAGCAGGGCAAGTCCTTCGAATCCCAATATACAGGCATCAAACTGCAGACCAAGACCACGGCGGCGGACTGGGAAAACCTGGTGTTTGACCTCACCCGCACCTTTAGCGACACCAACATGAACTGGAAAGAAGTTTCCCAGATCATGTTCATGGTCATGCCGGGAAGCACCACGGCCACGGGGATGTTCTGGATGGATGACCTTCAGGTTTGGCGCGCTCCGAACAGCGCCCCGCTGGAGTCGTTCGAGGCCGACTCCTGGGGCTGGTACAAGAGCGCCCTGTATACGATGACTACCGTGTCGAATGACTGCCATAACGACAAGACCACGGCGGGCCTTGGCCAGAGCGCTTTGCGCATCGCCTGGACCAACAAGACGGCGGATTATTCCAACCTCACCTATGAGCCCCGCCATGATTCCGCCACCGCCCCGCTCAACCGGATTGGCAACTATCCGAACTTCACCCTGCATGGCAACCGGACGCTGGAGCTGTGGGTCAAGAGCACCACGGAAACCAACCTGCCGATTTTGGTGAAGCTTGACGAGGCCGACGCGGGCGTCCAGACCTACACCGGCACCGGCTGGAAGAAGTTGCTCTTTGATTATTCCAGCATCACCGGCGCGGTGAACGTGCAGAAGGTGTATATCATTCCCCATCCCAACAAGGCGGATGCGGGCGGGAACCTGCTGATCGACAACTTGAGCCTGGTCAACGGCGCCTATACGCCGGTGCCCGTGGCGCCGAGTGGGCTGTCGGCCTCTGCCGTGGACATGGGCGTCTACACGCTGAGCTGGAATGCCCTGGCCGGCGCCGCCAACTATGAATTGCAGGAATCCCTGGATCCTGAATTCAGGACCGGAGTCACCAGTTACTTCACGACGAACAATACGTATCCCATCTTCAAGAATCCGGCCCTTTCCTTTGGCAACTTCTACTACCGCCTGCGTTCCAGCGTGTGGGAGGGGCAGTATAATTACGGTTCCTTTGGGCCTCGGATTGCTGTCTATGTCCCGCAGATGGACAGCGCCACCATGGGTTGGATGAAGAATGACTCGTATGACACGCCCTGCGCCGAGATGGACAACATCAACATCTCCTTCGTGCACACCAACACGCGGGCGTATCGGCTGACGGTCACGCATCCCGCGTATTTTGCGACGCTGGGCACCAACCTCAACGAGCGCGGCGCGGACTTTGACGATTGCAACTTCACCGACCGCCGCATCTGGATCATCGGAACTAACAATAACTCGGGCGCCGAGCTTCGGCAGTCCGGGTTTGGCAATAACGATGAATATTACGCCATGGACGTTCCGGCGGCGGGCGTGGATGAGCCCTGGGCGCAGTTCCCGAAGGAGATCAACAACGACTGGTTGCAGGAACAGCAGATCATCTTCAGCGCCTATGAGGAAGGCGATTTCAACCTGGAACCGGTGATCGGGTCCAAGCTGACGGTGAAGTTTGCGATGATGAGCGGCCAGTTGGAAATCCGCCTCTGGATCTACAATGGCACGGTCTGGTCGGATCAGGGAACGCGCATCTTTAACAGCGCCAATCCTCAGCAGAACTGGGTCACTCCGGACTTCTTCTGGTCCTCCGCGGTGGATGCCAACCGCATCCGCCTGTCGGTGGTGACGGCGGCGCAGGGCGGCCAGAGCACCTGGGGCGCCTGGGGAGTTTATGATTACGTGGAGCTGGCCAAGCGCGACGAAGCCGGCGAATACGAGATCTCCACGGTCTTTGACAATGCCGATGTCATCGTGCAAACCGTCAAGATTGACTTCTGGTGGCGCGCCCCGCAGGCCATGAAGCTGGTGATCGGCACGAATTCGTATCCGGATATTGCGTACTTCCGCATCATCAAGCGTGTGCCGTCACTGGTGGTGACCAACTGGTCGCAGGTTTTTGTGCTGTACGAAGACGGCAATTGCCGCCTCCTGCCGCATTCGCCGGAAAACGTGGACTGGTTCCCGTTCGGTTCCTCCGTCATCCTGGGGCCGACCGAAGATGGCCATCGCCCATTCGTGGGGATTGACACCGTGACGATGGACACGAAGGATTTGTCTATGGACATCACGTATGATGACATCATGTGGCAGGGCACCAATGGCGGCTGTCACGTCGAGCTGTGGGTGGACATGGAGCAGGTGGTGCTGGATGTCACGGACATCCGGTATGCGACCTCCCTGTTGCCCTTCACGCGGTTCCGCTCGATGTGGGTGTATGACGGCAAGTCGGATATTGACCGCATCGAGGCGGGTTGTGGGACCTATCCGATCATCGGCGACCGGACACGGCTGCCCAGCACCTGGTGGCAGTTCTACAAAGAGGTGCCGACCTATCACAACACCTATTGCCCGGATGTTCGCGTGGAAGTCACCGAGCCCAGCAAGGCGTTCTACATCCGCCAGGCGGAAGTGTTGGACGGCGGCACCGGTTACGCTATTTCGCAGCGGTCGGATGCCCGGGGCGGCAAGAGCATCACGTATGCGGAAGCGGGTGGCACGGCGATCTACAACCTCAATCTCACAGCGGCCAAGCAGGATGTATTTCTATTGCTTCGCTACACGGATGAGGATGGCGGCAACAACGGCACCTATCGGGGCAACCTGATCCAGGTGAAGGTGGACGGAGTGGTGAAGGATCAGACCTACTCCATGAATACCGGCGGCTGGAACAACTACGAGACCCTGCCCAGCCTGTACTTGGGCAACCTCTCTGCCGGCGCACACACCATCACGATCGTGGTGGGTGGGCTGACCGCCGGCATTGACCTGGATGAATTCCAACTAGTGGCCCAGCCGGTCCTGCCGTGGACCCGGACCTCCCTGCTGACCCGGCAGGCCGAATCGCTGAACTCGGGCGTGAACTACACGGTGCAGTCACGCACGGCGGCGGTGGGCGGGCAGACGATTGCCTTCCCGGCCACGGGCAATGGGCAGGCGACATATACCTTCAGTTTGGCACAGGCCGCGACCAACCTGCACATCCAGTTCCGCTATTCGGATCTCAATGGCCCGAACAAGCTGGAGGTGTATGTGGATGGGTTCAAGAAGGCCCGGTTCCCCACGGAAACAACCGGGAATCTGAATGTGTTCAAGTACTCACCAGAGATCTGGCTGGATAAGCTGACGGCTGGCAATCACACGATCCTGCTCAAGGCCTATGAGGGCAATACCGGCTTTGAGGTGGATCAGTTCGAATTGTACAAGTTCACCAAACCGTAGGCATCAGGGACGAGATGGTGGAGGCGTGGGCGGGAAGGCCGAAAGGCCTTCCCGCTCTTTTGTAGGGCCGAAATCCGTTCGGCCCTGTGACCTCGCCCTGCGTGTTGGTTATACGGGGAGGGTCGGCGGCTCGCCGACCAGAGAGGACCGCTAGGCCGCGGTCCCTCCCGGTCAAGGGTCGGCGGTCAAGAGTTTATCCGGCAACTTTGGCATACAGTTCGCCCACGCGCGCCCAGTTGACCACGTTCCACCAGGAGGCGAGGTAGTCGGCGCGGCGGTTCTGGTATTTCAAGTAGTAGGCATGCTCCCAGACATCCACTCCCAGGATGGGCTCGCCCGGGCATTCGGCTACGCCCTGCATGATGGGATTATCCTGATTGGGAGTGGAACAGATGCAGAGCTTGCCACCCTTGGCGCTCAGCCAGGCCCAGCCTGAACCAAACCGGCTTACACCGGCCTTGCTGAACTGCTCTTTGAAGGCATCAAAACCGCCAAAGGACTGGTCCAAGGCCTCCGCCAGCTTTCCAGTGGGGTGCCCGCCCCCCTGGGGCGACATCCATTTCCAGAAGAGGCTGTGATTGTAATGTCCTCCGCCATTATTGCGCACGGCGGCGCGGATATCCTCCGGCACAGCACTGAGATTCCTCAACAATTCCTCGATGCTTTTTCCGTTTAGTTCGGGGTGCTTCTCCAATGCGGCATTCAGATTGGTGACATACGCCGCATGATGTTTCCCATGATGAATTTGCATCGTCATGGTATCGATGTGTGGTTCCAGCGCTTCGAATGCGTAGCTTAAGGACGGTACGGTATGTGGCATGTTTCACCTGCTTTTTGTTATTTCCCGCCCCCATGGCGGGAGGTTCAACGTACCGCACCTTGGCGCTTTTTCCAGTTAGGAGAGAAAAAAAGTGGAATCCTTCTCTTTCTACAGTAGGACGGGATGGCATCCCGTCCCACGGAGGAGGGCGCATTTTCACAGTAGGACGGGATGGCATCCCGTCCCACTCAAAACACCACGAAAAAGAGAACCTGCGAAGCAAAAACAGCCGCTTTCATATCCGTGTAGCCAAGGCCTGCTTTTATGTGGCTGGATCCCAGACTCTTTTGAATCCGTATCCCTGAAAATCCTTCTTGTTGCGTGTGGCAAAATCCGTCACGCCATGGTGACGCAGGGTGAGCGCCAGGCGCGCATCGTAGATTCGTTTGTATGCAAAGCCGTTTTGCTCCGACAGGGCCCACAGTTTTTTCATGATGTCCGCTTGCGGCCCCGGATAGTCCAGCACCTGCCAGCGCGGGTGTGATCTGAAGTGCTGAATAATGCCGGCGGCCTCCTTGGCGGAGCAGGGGACGGCGCTGACAACGGGATTGCGCAACAGGCCGTAGAGTTCAATCAAAACCAGTTCGCAAAGGGCAAAATCCTCCTTCGCCGACATGTCTTCCAGAAAGACCTTGCACGATTTGAACCAGGCGGATCGGGTATCCATCGCCGCAAAAAGAATGTTCGTGTCGCAGGAAATCATGAGCGCTTCTTTTTTGATGAGGAATAGGACGGCTTGGCTTCTCGAACCATTCCTCGCTCTTGATGGATGTCGTACCGCCAGTCGGGCTGGGCAAAAAATGCGTCTCCGCCCAGAGGACGGGCGTCCGGCAGATTCCACTCGCTGGCCTTGGCCGGGGGTTCCGGATAGCGCGTCAGGAGGCCTTCCAATCCCCGCCTGACCAGTTCCGCCAAAGACCACTCCTTCCGCTCAGCCAGCTCTTTTGACGCCCGGTACAGCTCATCTGGCAATTGAATTTGTGTCCTGATCATGATGTAAATATTACAGCTACATCTATCTGATGTCAATTCCCTGAAGCGTTAGGCACGATGTCCAACGAATAGGAGGCGCCCCCACTTCGCGAAGACGCTTCGGCGGGGCAGGCAACGAATGGGGGGGGACATCGGCCAAGCTCTCCATCATGCTGAGCCGTCAGGGCGCCGCCGCCGTCTTTACTCATACTCATAATCCTACTCGTACTCGTACTCATCTTCAGATGGAGACGGAGGCGGCCTGGCCCAGCGGGCCCTCTGAATATGGCGGTCCGGTGGGCCTCTCGATGCCTACTGCAATGGATCAATGGTTCTGAGAGGCTTTTGGACTTTGGCTCTTGACCAGTCATCAAGCAGGTCTGCTTGGTGAAGTGTGGCCCACTCGATTACAAGCCCAAGAGCTCTCGGAGGGAAAGACCCTGCGAATACGGACAGACGTCCGACGTCAATTAAGACTTCGTGTTCCGCATAGAAGGCATGAAAATGGGGTGGGTTGTGATCGTCAAAGAACATTTTGATCACAATGCCAAAAAACCGAGAAATTTCAGGCACAGACCGCCTCCGGTTTCAGAGAGGGGAATACCTCCTCTGGATGTTTGCCCGTGAGGTTCATATACAAGGCGTCAGAACACAGGTCAACTTGATCACTCCAAACCAATTCACCGGTTGACCCAATCTGAACCTTTCGGAATTCATCGTAATCCTCCCAGAGGACGAAGACTCCCTTGCCCACGAGCCTAGAGACATCCACCGTGCCGGACAGGCCGTCGTCAAAGGTGATGTCGAGTTGGTACCCTTCAAGTGGCTTGACCTTGATAATCTTCTTCATGCCGTTAGCCTACCAAAGCAGTTCTGGCTCTGCAAGATTGCTTCGCTGACGACCCTCTGCCGCTCGGGCTGGCTTACTCCGCGGCCTTGATTTGGTCCCACATGCGGGTGTAGAGGGCGTTGTGTTCGCCGAGGTCGTCAATGACCTCGCACCGGGCCAGGATTTCATGAGCGGGGAACAGGGTGGGATCCTGCTGGAGCTCCTCGCTCAGGAGACGGTAGCTGGGTTTGTTGGGGCAGAGATAGCTGATGAACTCGGTGTTTTCGGCCGCCACAGCGGGCTCGTGCAAGAAGTTGATGAACGCATGGGCCAGTTCAACCTGCCGGGCATCCTTGGGAATGACCATGTCATCGCAGGCGATGGAGGTGCCCTCCTCGGGCACGGCGAAGGCGATGTCCTCGTTCTCCTCCATGACTTGCAGGATGTCGCCGCTGTATCCATGGACGAGGAGAAATTCACCGGAGGCCAGGCCGGTCTTGTATTGTTCGTTCTCGAATTTGGCGAGATTCTTCTTCCAGCCGATCACGACATCGCGGGCGGCGGCCAGCTCGCGTTCATTCACGGTGTTAAGGCTGAACCCCAGCGATTTCAGGGCGCCGCCGATGGTTTCGCGCATGTCGTTGAGCATGGTCATGCGCCCGGCGAGTTCGGCGCGGTTGAATTGGGACCAAGAGGGCTTGAAGTTTTCCACGCGGCTTTTCAGATAGGCAAGGCCGGACACGGTTTGCATGTAGGGCACACTGTGCTTCATTTCCCTGTCCATGGCGAGTTGCAGGTATTCGGGATCCACATGGGCCAGGTTGGGGATCTTGCCGTGCTGGAGGGGTTGGAGCATGCCCTGGGCCTGCATGATCTTGACCATGTAACTGCTGGGGAAGAGGACATCGTAGCCGGTCGCGCCCGCCTTCAGCTTGGCGTACATGGATTCGTTGGAGTCGAAGGTGTCAATGACCACGCGGCAGTTCTGCTCCGACTCGAAGCGTTTGACCAGTTCGGGCTTGATGTAGTCGGCCCAGGTGTAGATATGCAACACGGGCTTGGACGGCTTGCAGGCCGAAAGAAGGCCCAGAACGGCGACAGCGAGAGCGGCGGTGCGGATCCATTTCATGCTTTCTTCTCCTTGGTTAGGTGCTGGCTGAGCCAGACCATGATGAACGTGACCACCAGCAGGATGGCCGAGAGCGCGTTGATCAGCGGCGGCGAGCCGTGCTTGATCATGCTGTAAATCCGGATGGGCAGGGTGGTGGAGCCCGGGCCTGCCACGAAGAAGGAGATGACAAAGTCATCAATGGACAGCGTAAAAGCGAGCAGTCCGCCGGCGGCGATGCCGGGCGCGAGCAGGGGCAGGAGCACGCGCCAGGTGGTGGTCCACCAGCCGGCGCCAAGATCCTGCGCCGCCTCGATAATGGAAAAATCAAAATCCTGCAGTCGGGAGAGCACGACCATGGCCACATAGCTGATGCAGAAGGTGACGTGGGCGATAAAGATGGTGGCCAGGCCCAGCTGGACATTCAGGGCGACAAAAAAGAGCAGGAGGCTCATGCCCATCAGGATTTCGGGCACGACGAGGGGGGTGTAGATGAGCATGTAGTGGAAGCGTTGCAAGCGATTGCTGTAGCGGTGCAGGGCGAAGGCGGACAGGGATCCGAGCACGACGGAAATGGCGGTCGCGCCGAACGCGATGACCAGCGTATTGCGCAGGGCGTGCCAGATTTCGCGCTGGTGGAAGAGCCGGGCGTACCACTGGAAGGTGAAGCCTTCCCAGGTACTGCTGAAGCGGGAGGCGTTGAAGGAGTTGACCAGCAGGACGGCAATGGGGAGGTAAAAAAAGAGCAGGACGAAGAGGGTCGTGAAGAGGGGCAGGAGGCTTCTTTTCATGCATCCTCCCGGACCAGGTCGGTGGCCTTGTTCTTCTTGCCCTGGAGGAGCAGTGCGGCGGCCATGGGCGCGAGCACGGCGAGGGTCAGGAAGGCGGAGAGCCCACTGGCATGGGGCAGGTTGCGATCCACAAAGGTGCGCTGGGCGATCTTATTACCGATCATCTCACTGCTGGGGCCTCCGACGATATCGGGGATGATGTAGGCGCCGAGGGACGGGATGAAGACCACCAGAAGGGCGGTGAGCAGGCCGCGCCGGATGCCGGGCAGAAAGACGCTGAAAAAGGCGCGCAGGGAATGGGCGCCGAGGTCCCGGGCGGCCTCGATCAGGCGGTAGTCGAATTTTTCGGCGGCGGCGTAGATGGGGAGGATGGCAAAGGGCAGGTAGGTGTACACCATCACCAGCAGGACGGCGCCGGCGTTGTAGAGCAGGGAGGTCTCGGGCTCCACCAGGCGCAGATGGACCAGGGCCTGCTTGATGAAGCCTTCGGGATGGAGGAGCGCTTTCCAGGCGAAGATACGCACCAGGAAGCTGGTCCAGAAGGGGACGACAATCAACAGCATCAGGATTTGGCGCGCCCGCAGGGAGACGCGGGCCATGAAGTAGCCGGTGGGCACCGCCAGCAGGAGGCAGAGCGCGGTGTTGACCGCGCTGATCCAGAGGGTGCGCCAGATGATGGCGGGATAATTGGGGTTGCCCAGGCTGAATAGGGTGTTCAGCGTCCAGCCCTCGCCAATGCCCCCGAACGGATTGGAGGGCTTGAAGGTGATGGCAAACACAATGAACGTGGGGATCACAAACAGCACCACCAGCCACACCATGGGCGGCAGGGTGATCAGCAGTTCATTTAGTCGCTTGCGTTTTTCCACATTCATTTCGATTGGCTATTTTCCGCGTGGGTCCCGTTGCTGTCGCCCACTTCTTCGGGAGGCAGTTGCATCAGGCTCTCGTCCGACTCGCTGTAGCGTTCCAGCATGAATCCATCGTCGCCATGCCAGGAAATCCATACGTCGTCGCCCCATTTGATGGGGTTCTCATCGAGCAGGAAGCGGCTGTGCTGGCGGTACACGGCAATGCGATAATCCTGGACGCGCACCCAGTAGCGGGTCTGTGAGCCCAGATAGATCACATCCTCCACCTTGCCGGGCACCTCGTTGTAATGGAGGACCGGCTCCGGCTTTTCCCTGGAAATCTTGAATTTTTCCGGACGGACGCTGAGATAGACCAGGTCGCCCAGCTTCAGCTTGTTGTCGTTGAAGCATTCCACCGCGCCAAAGCCGTCCACCGCCAGCCGGACAAATTCGTCCTCCATCATTTCGGTGACCTTGCCTTCAAAGAAGTTGGTGTCGCCAATGAACGCGGCGACGAAACTGCTCCGGGGCGCTTCGTAGATTTCAGCGGGACTGCCCATCTGCTCGATCTTGCCTTTGTTCATGACGGCGATGCGGTCGCTGAGGCTCATGGCCTCGCCCTGGTCGTGGGTGACGTAGAGGAAGGTGATGCCGACCTCGTCATGAATCAGATCCAGCTCAATGAGCATGCGCTGGCGGAGCTTGAGGTCGAGCGCGGCCAGCGGCTCATCCAGCAGGAGCACCTGGGGTTTCAAGATCAATGCCCGGGCGATGGCGACCCGCTGTTTCTGTCCGCCGCTGATCTGGTCCGGGCGCTTGTGGGCCTGGTCCTCCATCTGGATCAGCGCCAGCATCTTGTCCACTTCGGTGGTGATCTCCTGCTTGGAGCGCTTGGCGATGCGCAGGCCAAAGGCGATGTTTTCAAAGACGTTGAGATGAGGGAACAGGGCGTAGCTCTGAAAGATGGTGTTGACCTTGCGCAGATTGGGTGGGACCTGGGTGATGTCCTGGCCATTGAGCAGGACGCGCCCGGAATCCGGATTCTCGAAGCCGGCGAGGATTCTCAACAGGGAGGTCTTGCCACAGCCGCTCGGGCCCAGCAGGGAAAAGAACTCCCCTTTTTTGACGGAGAACGAAACGCCATCCACCGCTCGGACCTTGCCGAAATGCTTGGAGACATTTTCAAATTCCAAAAATTCTTCCACAGGGTTGACCCTCTTGTGTTTTGTTTGCTTGGACCTTATGAAAATGGCCGCCGTCTGACAAGCTGAATCCTTGGCGCTTTGCAACGAAGCGGCGGCAGAGCCTGCCGCCCTCCAGAAGAGAAGAACGGCGGAAGGACAAGGAGACAGGCATGTTTTCTGCCTGGAGGGTTTTGCTCCGTCAAAACCATTCCCAAATCCCGGTTGCGACGGAGCGAAAATCTCCAAAAATGAAGCAATGCCGAAAAAACATAGGCCCCACGGATGAAGAAAAGAAGGCTCTTCCACAGAATCTGTGGGTGAACGGCCGTCGGGAAGACGGGGGCCCAGTCCCCCAGACCCCCTGGGGTTTGGCCATTTGGCTCAGATGCCCCGAAGGGGCAAGACATACCAGCCCAGGGCAACGCCCTGGGGATTGAACGAAGATAATGGAAGTAGCCCTGAAAGGGCGTGACATAAAAGATAACCATGGCCCAATCTCTCTCACAAATCCTGTTGCACCTCGTATCCAGCACCAAGAACCGCGAACCGTGGCTCACCCCGGGCATCCGTCCACATCTTCACGCATGGGATTGAATACGGTTATGTCACGCCCTTTCAGGGCTTGTGGATATGGGATGCAACACGGACCCAGGGCGTTGCCCTGGGGTTGTATGTCTTGCCCCTTCGGGGCATCCCCGCTGGCCAAGGCGTCCTTTACGAGTAACCTGAACTCTGCGTAGTCAACGGGCCTCCATGCAGAAAGTCGCCAGAACGTTCAGATTCTGTTGAGGAGGCGAAAAGAAGAGCCGTTCATTCGGGTCAGCCCACGGCGCGAATGGTGGAGCGCTGTTCTTGCTCGACAGCCCGCGCGCGCGCGATCCTGCGTCCGATGGAGGGGTGGCTGTGCAGAAAGGCCTCGATCCACAGGGGCGGATGCTTGTCCGCCAGGTTCTGCGTCGCCAGCTTCTCCAGGGCGCTGACGAGCGGTTCGGCGGTTCCGGTCATCTGTACGGCGGCGGCGTCCGCCGCAAATTCCCGGCGGCGGGAGTAGGTGTTGCTCAGCGGAAGGCTGATGAGGGAGAAAATGAACAGGCTGAAGACAAAGAGGGGAAAGCCGGCGATGTCGCCAATCCCCTGGATGGAAAAGCGGGCCGCCAGGGCGGAGAGGACCAGGCTGGCGATGAAAAAGCCGGCAATGGCTACGGCGGCACCCGCCAGCATCAGTCTCCAGATATCCCAGTTTTTGTAGTGGCCGACCTCGTGGGCGAGGACGGCCAGGATCTCCTCCCGGCTATAGCCCTTGAGCATGGTGTCGCCCAGGATGATGCGGCGAGTGCGGCCCATGCCGGCCAGGGCGGCATTGGTGGTGGTCGTTTTTTCGTCCAGGCCCCAGCGGAACACGCCAACGACTTTCAGGCCGGCCTGTTCGGCGAAATCCTTGACGGCCCCGGTCAGCTCCGGATCCTGCAGGGGTTCAATCTTATGGAACAGCGGCAGAATCAGCACCGGCGCCAGGGAGGAAAGGATGACGACGAGAAGGATGTAGGAGGCGGAGGCCCAGATCCACCAGGTGCCGGGCGTCCAGCGCAGGAAGGCGTACACCACCTCAAAAAAGACCAGCGCCAGCCCGAGTTCCAGCGCCAGCGATTTTAAATAGTCCGCCAGCCAGCTTTCCGGGCTTTGCTTGGAGAGCCCGAAGCGGTGTTCGAGCACGTATTCGGAATACCAGCTCAAGGGGAACATGAAGGCGGCAAACCCGAACACGGTGATCAGGGTGTACAGGCCGTTGACAATGGGCCAGCTCCACCACGCGTCAAAACGGCTTCGCAAGCCCTCGGCGAGGCCCGCGGAGGCGCCGCTGTAGAGGTAAATGCCGAGGGCCAGAATCGTCAGCGCGATGCGCAGGATGAACAGGCGGTTGTGGATGGCTTCATAGGCCTTGGCTTTGTGGTTGTCCTCCTCCAAGGCCGGCGGAGAGGTTGGGAGCGGGGCATCCATGGGGCTCTCTCTACAAACTGGTTAATCCGAGAATGGCCAGCAGGCGGTCGAGGTCGTCATTGGAGTAAAAATCAATCTCGATGGTGCCCTTGGCTTTCTTCCCATTGGCCAGGGTTTTGCAGGGCTCCACGCGCACGCTGGTGCCCAGGTGCTGGTGCAATTGCTCCGAGAGATGCCGCAGATGGCTGTCCGGCATGTCCGCCTTTTCGGCGCGCGGTTTCTTGGGGGCGCGCTTGAGCCGCTCCACAATGCGTTCCAGGGTCCGGACGGACATTTGTTCGGCCAGGATGCGGGCGGCCAGCAGTTCCTGTTCGCGTGGAATCTCCACGCCCAGCAGGACCTTGGCATGGCCGGGGGAGAGCTGGCGCTCGGCGATCAGCCGCTTGACGGCGGGCGGCAGGGCGAGCAGTCGCAGGGCATTGGCGATCGTGGGCCGGCCCTTGCCGACCCGCTGGGCAATGTGCTCCTGCGTCATCTCAAACTTGTCGAGCAGGAGCTGGTAGCCTTCGGCTTCTTCGATGACGTTGAGATCCTCGCGCTGGAGGTTTTCGATCAGGGCCAGCTCCAGGGCCTCCCGGTCGCTGGCCTCCATGACGATGACCGGCACGTCCTTAAGTTCGGCATTTTGGGCGGCGCGGAAGCGGCGTTCGCCGGCGATCAGCTCATAGGCCTCGCCCACGCGCCGCACCAGCAGGGGCTGGAGCACGCCGCGCTCCTGTACGGACCGGGTCAGATCATCCAGCGCTTCCGCCGCGAAATCGCGCCGGGGCTGCCAGGGGCTCTTGTGGATAAGGGTGAGCGGGACGCGTTGAACGCCCTCTTTCTTTTCGGGAACAGCGGCGGGTGCCGGGGCGGGCTCAACGGCGGGTGCGTCCTGAATCAGCGCGCCCAAGCCCCGGCCCAGCCCTTTGTGTTTGATTGCCATAATGCCGGGTACACTTACAAGGAATGGCGCAAAAAGACAATCTTTAAGCGCGGGCGCGTCATTTCATCAATAGAAGGCTGATGGCCATCACGGCCATGCCGGCCACCAGGCCGAGGAGGCTGTCGTGCCCCTTGCCGTAGGCCCGGCTGGTGGGCAACAACTCGTCCAAGCTGATGTAGACCATGATGCCGGCCACGCCACCGAAGAGAATGCCCATCCATTCCGAGGGGATGGCCTTGGTGTCGCCCCCCAGGAAGAGAAGGATGGCCAGGTAGGCGATGCCGGCGCCGACGGGCTCGGCCAGACCGCTGAGCACGGAATAGGCGAAGGCCTTTTTGCGGTTGCCGGTGGCATAGAAAATGGGCACCGAGACGCTGATGCCTTCCGGGATGTTGTGCAGGGCGATGGCCACAGCGATGGCCACGCCGACCTGCGGATCGTGCAGGGCGGCCAGAAAGGTGGCCAGCCCTTCGGGAAAATTGTGAATGCCAATGGCCAGGGCGGTAAACAGGCCCATGCGCATGAGCTTGTGGTGGTGGGCCCCGTGGTCGTGCTGTCCGGCCCGCGTATCCGTCGCGTTGAAATCCGGCTGGGGTGCGTTCTTGTCGTGCAACGGGCGGATTTCCGATTCCGCATGGGTTTCGTGCGGGTTCTCGGCGGAGGGGATCAGGTTGTCAATAATGCCGATCAAGAGCATGCCGCCAAAGAAGGAGGCGGCATTGATCCATGAGCCCAGGACCTCGCCATAGCGCTCGGTCAGGGCTCCCTGGCCCTTGAAAAAAATCTCCACGAATGAGACGTAGAGCATGACACCGGCGGAAAATCCAGTGGCGACCGAGAGAAACCGGTAATTGGTCCGCTTGGCGGTGAAGGCAATGATACTGCCGATGCCCGTCGCCATGCCGGCCAGGGTGGTCAACCCCAGCGCCATCCACACGTTGCTCATGCCTTATGCTCCAGAAAAAGTTTCCAAGGGTTGGAAAACACGCGGCCATTCTTTCCAATCCTTGGAAAAAGGGAAGCCTTTTCCGCGGCGATTGCTTTACCAGACAACAGTTGGACCCATCAGGAACGAGGTGTCGGTAGTGGTCTGATGCTCCATGTAGTCCACCCGGGTCAGCAGTCCGACGTTTTTGGTAAAGAACACATGCAGGCGCGCGTGAAGGGTGTGATAGTTTTGCTCCACCTGGAGGCTGTCCTGGTAGTAGTAATTGATGTTGGCCTCCAGCATGCGCCATCGCCAGCCGGTGCGGAGTCCATAGATCCAGGAATCGTTGGGGGAGTCGCCATAATCTGTGTTCACCCGCTCCCAGGCATAGCCGAAGTAGGGGGTGAGGGTCAGGCGCAGGGGTTTGATGCGGAAATGCGGGCCGGTTTTCAGCATGGGCACCTTGACTTCGATCGTATTGTTGTCCGGCTTGATCTGATGGTAGAGGTACCCCGCCCCGGCGTGCCAGGTGGCGGGCGCTTGTGAACTGATATAATAGTTGGCGTACAGCAGGTCGCCCCAGACGTCGCAGTCATTGACCCGCGAGAAAAACAGAAAGTTGTTCACGACCAGGTTGGGATGCGCCATCATGGCAAATAACCCGTATTCCGGCGCCGTGTCGGTTTCGGTAAAGGTTTGCCCTCCCGGTCCGCGCCGTGTCAGTTCGTTGCGATCCATGCCAATGACCGGGCTGACCGCCCACCATATTTTCCGGCTGGTCATGTCGCTTTCCTCTTCCGCCTGCAGGGTCAGTGTGCTGAAGAGAAACAGGCCTCCCAGCAAGAGTGTCGTCCGTGCTTTTTTCATCATGATGTGCGGTTGTTCCTTTTATGTGGATTTTTCATTCGCGTGCTGTTTGTTCTACAGCAAGTTAAGAGGTTTGCCATCCTCAAAAGACTTGGAGATGCCGGATGCGTTTTCGCGTGTGGAATAATCCGGATAGTTCGGCTCCGTACTGATGCCCTTGGCCGCGAGCAGGCGGGAGGCTTCCAACCGGGCCTGCTGGGCACCGTCCACCGCCTCGCCCAGAAGGCGCATGCATTCCTGGGGCGAGTGGAAGCCCATTCCGTTGTGGGCCGAAACATAGTCCCACTTGAACTGGGCATGGCGGAGTGTCTTGCGGGGGAGAGCCAGGGCCTCATCGCTTACGCCGGCCTGCATGGCGGCGGCGATATCAAAATGGGCCTTTACCAGGGCGTTCTCCGCCGACAAGCGGGCCGTGAAGGTCTTGGTCTGGATGGCTTCCACCCGCTGTTTGATTTCGTCCTCGCCCCAGCGATGGCAGACGGCGCAACTGTTGGCGATGTTCAGCAGAGGACTTTGAACATGGTGATCGGTGAATTTGACGCCACCCTCCGTGCGATAGGGCATGTGGCAATCCGCGCAGGAGATGCCTCGGTACGCATGAATGCCGGTTGAATAGGCTTCAAAGTCGGGGTGCTGGGCCTTGATGATGGGGGTCTTGGAGATGGCGTGGACATAGTCCGAGAAATTCAGGTCGTCATAGTAACGGATCATGTCGTCTGCCTTCATTCCGTTCTTCCAGGGGAAAGTAAGCGTGTGCTTGTTCTGGAAATAGTACTCCACATGACACTGGGCACAGACCAGAGAGCGCATTTCCTGGTGGCTGGCCTGATCAATGTCGAGGCCGCGCGCCGCAAAGGCCTCCCGCAACGCGGGCCGTGTAATGCGCAGGTTCATCGTCGCCGGGTCGTGGCAGTCCTGACAGCCGATGGGGTGGGTGATTTCGCCGACGAAATCGGCAAACATGTGGTCATAGAAGCCCTGCACGCCCAGCTCGGCCATCTTGCGCGGGACGTCGGTGCTTTTGCAGGTCCAGCAGGCGGCCACATTCTTTTCGTTTACGCGCTTGGTGGTGGTGACATCTTCCACGGAATGATAGTGCCCCCGCGCCTGTTTGTACTCGATGCTGAAGGGGTAACCAGAGAACAGAAGAACTTGGCGAGGGTCTTCCTCCAGATAGTCGCGGGGGAAGGCCCCACCGAACAAGGTCTTGGTGGTGTCGTCTTTGGTCTTCAGATAGGTCTCGTACTCGCGGGGATAGTTTTGGCCCCAGACGGCGTTGTTGGGTTCCCATTGGGCGATCGGCTTGAGCACCATGGAGGGGCGGGTGGTTTCCCAGCGCCGCTCCATGATGGAGACTGCCAGCAGGCCGAGTAGAAAGACAATGCCGGCGGAAAGCACAAAAAGAACCGGACCCACCCAGCGGGGGGGGTTAACAGGTTTCATCTCTTCATTCTTCATGGCTATTCTCCTTGATGCGCTTTTTCATCCAGTCCAGGCCGGCGGAAGGCAATTGCAGGCGGTGTGCATTGGGTGACGCGGACAGGCTGATGACCGGCCCGTGTGCCCCGTCATGGCAGTCCCAGCACCGCCGCTCAGAGCTGGCCGCCAGCCGGATCATCTCAAATTGGGCGCTGTGGCATCGCACGCAGTTGCCTTGTACCACATGGACGCCCTCGGACGAAAGCTCCAACACCTGGGGCTCCAGCCGCAGGGTGAACACATAGGTGTGCTTCATGCCGTCCCAGCCCTTGAACGCCAGCTTGGCGACCGGGTTGTTGTGCGGCAGGTGGCAGTCCACACAGCGGGTGACGAGTCCGTGGCTTCCTTGTCGCCAGGTGGCGTATGCGCTGTTCATGACATGACAGTTGATGCAGACTTCCGGCGCGTCGGACAAGTAGGAATGCATGCGCGAGATGCGTGCGATGACCACGCCCAGTCCCGCGCTCACACCCAGCAGGATGAAAATAGCCAGACGCCAAAACCGGGGCAGGGGTTCCAGCCAGATCCATCTGAAAACGAGTTCTCTGTTCAGTCGGACGCCCATGGGGGGGATGATAGTGCTCCGCGCCATCTTTGCCAAGGCCATTTCAGCCTGTTTTGAGTTTTCATTGAATTCTGCGCTGAAGGCGCACAAGATGCACCCCGCATGGATTTGTTTCGTCATCATCTGTTGAGGCTTTCACTGATCGGGCTGTTTGGGCTCGCGATCTTGTCCGTGGCCGGGGCTTTTCTGGGCGCGGAGCGCGCGCGCCTTTTCTTCAACTCCATCCCCATGATGCTCATTTGGATGTTTCTGCTGGCCTTGCTGGTGGGTGGATTGTGGGTGCCCGCCGTGCGGCGGCGTCCGGCTTCACTGGCCTTGCATTTGGGGTGTGCCTTGATCCTCGCGGGTTCGATGTGGAATTCGGATGCCGCGCACCGTTTCCGTACCGCGTACCTGGGTGTGACGCGGCCCGCCAGCGGTTTTATGCTGTTAAAGCCGGGCGACGCCTCCGACCTCCTGATGGACGAGACCCTCTCCGCTCCGAAAGGCCGGTTGCCGTTCACCGTGCGCCTGGAGGAGTTTCGGATTGATTATTATCCGTTGGAGGGTGAACCCTGGGTGCTGGGGTCGGGCATCGCCATTCCTGGGCCTCAAGGCATGAGTTGGGGGTTTCAGGCCTGGACGGGGGACGTCGATGAAGTGTGCGGCGTGCCGTTTTGCGATGTTCAGGCCCGCTGGTTGGGGAGAAAAGACCCGGCAGGTCCCCTGGCATGCCCTGTGTATGAGCTGGAGTTGTCGTGGGGGACGAATGTCCTTCGCCGTGAGTTGGGCGGCGACAGCTCCCGCACCTTTCACCATTTGCCGCTGGCCCCGCTGTTTCCCTCCGCGAGCTTTTCAAACCGCTCGGCCAGCATTCTGCTCATGCGCAATGAGCCGCCCGTGCAGGCGTATGTCAGCCGGGTGTCGGTCTTGCAAAACAATCAGCCCGTCGTGGAGCGTGCCATTCAGGTGAACCAGCCCCTTCACCATGGCGGTTACCATCTCTATCAACACTCGTGTGACAAACAGGGGCAGCGCTATACCATTCTCCGCGCGGTGGAAGACAGCGGAATGCGAATGGTGTATGCGGGGTTCATCCTTTTGGGCTTGGGGGTGGTCGCGCATTTCTGGCTTCGTTCAATGTTTTCCAGGTGCGAGAGGAGCAAATGAGCATTCAAAACTCCACACAAGGCCTGCTGATCTATCTGGCCATGGCGTTCTATCTGCTGGCCTTTGTCTTGCTGGCTGGCCGCCGCCAGCGGGGCGGTGTGCGGATGTTTGCTCTGGCTTTTGCGGCGGCCTTGGGAGCGCTGGTTTTTCGCTGGTGGCATGCCGGGCATCCGCCTTTGCAAAATATGTTCGAGGTTTTCCTGATGCTGGGCGTGCTGATTTTTCCCATCCACCTCTTCTGTCAGCGCCGCCTGAAGATGGGCGGTTCCGCGGCCTTGGCGTTGCTGGGATTTGTGATCCTGTGGCCCGCGGGTTTTGTGTTCGATCCGCACATAAAGCCCCTGCCCCCCGCCCTGCAAAGTCCGCTGTTCATCCCCCATGTCATGGCCTACATGCTCTCGTATGTGTTCATGCTGGCCGCCGCCCTTCAGGCCGGTGCCCGTTTGATGAAAGGGCCTGCCCCTGAAGAGGCGGGCCTGGTGGATCGTGACGAGGCGGTGTATCGCCTGATCTGCGTCGGATTTCCCTTCATGACCATCGGGCTGATCCTGGGCGCATGGTGGGGCAAATTGGCGTGGGGCGATTATTGGAATTGGGACCCGAAGGAGCTCTGGTCGCTGACCACCTGGCTGGTGTACCTGGGCTATTTTCATCTGCGGGCCCTGCCAGGGAAGCCTCGCTCCCGCGCGGCGGCTTGTCTCGCCATCCTGGGACTGCTGTGCGTGGTCCTGACGCTGTTGTGGGTCAACCTGGCCGGGCGTTTTGCCGGCCTGCACAGCTATGCCAGCCCGTAAATGCGGGGCCGGTTGCTTGCCAGGTGTCTGCTCAAGGAACCACAGGATTCATCTGCAGAAAAAAGTTCAGAGTTCCTTATCTCGCCGGAAAACAGCACGATTTTCTCTCCCGAGATCAGGAAGTCTGGATTTTTTCCCAACACCAAAGGTGTTGAATCGGTTAGCCCAGGGTTGCCCGGCTACCGCGGGGCTACCCTGGGTCCCCATGAAGGGCCCGCAGGGTCCGGTATTGGGTGGATGGGCTGGTGATTGGTTCGGAGCTGTTCTTGCTGGAGATGGTTTCTCTTGGGAGATTGAAGGCCCGGGCCAAGGGGTTTGTAAAAGCCCGGGCACCTGATGCGAGCCTGCTCTACTGCTACAAGCCGTTGCGCGCGGTCTGAGCGGTCCGAAAATCCTTTTGCAAGCATGCCACACGCAAGGGGTCTGCCCTGACGGCACCCATGCCCCCCTGTTTTCTCGCTCTGCGTCTCCTATTCGCGCAGAAAACAGTCCCCCTTCACGGAGTTTCGCCAAAAAGCCTGCCCAACATTCCTTGCTACCCAATAAAAGGTGTCCAAAAGGAGCCGCACACACAAAACGTGACTGTCCCTAAAAACGACACCAAATAACGTGACTGTCCCTATCCACAGTCCCTATCCACACGCCGCCAGCACCCATTCCACAGGCAGGCGGGTAAGATCGCCTTCCGGGGCGCTGATGGCACGGACGTGCGCGCCCAGCGGTGCCCAGATGGAGGAATCGCTGGGGCCAAAGAGCGCCACCGTTTGCACCCCCACCGCCGCCGCCAAGTGGGTGATGCCGGAGTCGTTGCCCACGTACAGCCGGGCATGGGACAGTACCTCCGCCACTTCCACGAGGGTGGAGTCTTTGAGAAGCACGGGTGACGGCGCCCGCTTCTCCAAATGATCTCGGATCAACTGGTCTGCCTCGCCCGCCACCCACAGCACACGGGTACCGCGGTTCTCCCACGCGCGCGCCACCTCCAAGAATCGGTCGAGAGGCCAGTTTTTCTTGGGGCTTCCGCTCCCCGGATGCACGGCCACGAAGTCTGCCATCACACCACGCTCCGTGAGCCATTGCCGCCCGCGCTCCTTGGCGCTTGCGGCCAGCGCCAATTGCGGCGCCATGCTCTCCGGATAAATCGCCAGGCTTTCCAGCGGTTTTAATAATTGGCGCGCCGCCGGCCCACCAGCCATGATCGGCGAACAGGAAAGCACCTGCCTCGCCCCCGCCAGCAGAAGGTTTTCCTGCAAAATGCCCTGCGGATCGTGCAGGTAGCTTAGGATCACATCGAACGATTGAACATGCGAGGCCTGAGCCTCTGTGAAGACGGGCCGGGCCGCAAAAAATCGCGCCATCTCCGCCCGGTCCAGCGAAACCACATGGTCCACCAAGCCTCCCGCAAGGGCCAGGTTGGCAATATGCGGATAGCCGGCCAGCTCAATATAGGCCTCCGGCCAGCGCCCGCGCAGGGCCGCCAAGGCAGGAAGCGTGACGATAAAATCCCCTATCGCGCCCCCGCGCAAAATCAAAAACCGGGCCTGGCGCATGACGTCCCGTCACTTGAGGGACGCGGAGAGAACATGCTCCAGCTTTTCGATCCGCCCCATCAGTTCGGCTGGAGGCGTGTCGTCCAGCTTCAGCGTGCAACAGGCCGCCGCACCACCCTCGAAGATCAGGTTTTCCATTTCCTCGATGTTGATGCCGGCGGTTCGCAATTCATCAAGAACGCCTGCGACCACGCCCACCTTGTTATAGTGGCGAACCACCAGATTGATGACCGCGGAGGTCTTCTTGCGGATATTCACCGTATTGACCGGGGTCCCCGTCTCCTGGAAAGTTTTGACGATGCGAACGACTTCCTCGGCGGTCGCCTCGGACGCCTGGTCCGTGGAAGCGCCGATATGCGGCGTACACACGGTCATGCCGGCCAGCTCCACGTCGGCCATCACATCCTCACCACCGGCGGGCTCGTTCTCCACCACGTCAATTCCAACACGCAGTTTCTTCGTCTTGATGGCTTCCTTGACGGCGGCCGTATCCATGATGTCTCCGCGGGCGGTGTTGATCAGGATGGCGCCCTCCTTCATTCGGGCCAGGAAATCCTTGTTGACCATGCCCTTGGTCTCCGCCTTGGCGGCGACATGCAGGGTCACGGCATCAGCCCGCTCGGCAATCTTCAGCGGCGAATCGCAATACTCAACGCCCAGCTCTTCCGCCTTTTCCGGCGTCAGACTGCGGGACCAGGCCAGTACCTTCATCTCCAGCGCCTGGGCGCGCTTGACCACGGCGGTCCCAATGGACCCCAGGCCAATGACGCCCAAGGTACGGTCTTTCAGTCCGCGGGCCTTGCCATATTCCTTCTTGCGCCATTTTCCGGCGCGCATGTCGTTGGTCGCCTCCACGATGCGGCGGTCCGCCGCCACCAGCAGGCCAATGGCCAGCTCAGCCACCGCCTCAGTATTCTTGCCCGGACAGTTCGACACATGGATGCCCAGACTGCTGGCCTTGGCCAAGTCAATCGTATTCACTCCCGCCCCCGCGCGGATGATCAGGGAAAGATTCTTCGCGGCCTCAATCGCGGAAGCGATCACCTTCTTCGAGCGAACAATCAGGATTTCGGCGTCGCCCATTTCGGCGGCCAGGGCCTCCGCTTTCACATCCGGCTTGGACACCACGGTATGCCCTGCCTTTTCCAGCGCGGTCACGGCGGACTTCGAGAGCTTGTCGGCAATCAGTATCTTCATCGTTGTTCCCCTTCTTATTGGATTCGGTTAATGTACCCGCTCCCCCCATAAAAATGCAGAAAAAAAGCCGCCTTCTTTCGCGGAGCTTTCCGGCCCCTCACAAACAGGATTGCCCCAGGCCGCGCCACCCGCTATTTTAAGCCCTGTTTTTTGAGGAGCCTATGACAAAGAAACCTGCCGCACCAACGGCCAAAAAAATCGCACGGGTGGAGACCGCGGAATCCATGGCGCAGAAACAGCGCGAGATTTCCGTCTCTGAATTTTTCCTGAAGAACCGGCACCTGCTGGGGTTTGACAGTCCGCGCAAGGCGTTGATGACCACCGTCAAGGAGGCGGTGGACAACTCGCTGGACGCCTGCGAAGAGGCGGGCATCCTGCCGGAAATCAGCGTGGACATCCAACAGACCGGCGAGAATCGCTTCCGGGTTAGCATCACGGACAACGGCCCCGGCATTGTCAAGGCGCAGATCCCAAAGATCTTCGCTAAACTGCTGTACGGCTCAAAATTCCACCGCCTGCGCATGTCGCGCGGCCAGCAGGGCATCGGCATCAGCGCGGCGGGGATGTACGGACAATTAACCACCGGTTCGACCACGATCATTTTGTCCAAGACCCGCAACAATCCCAAGGCCCACCGGATCGGCGTGCAGATTGACACCCGCGCCAACAAGCCGGCGATCCTGGCCGACGAGGAAGCCGAGTGGCTCCCGGTCTTTTATCCGGCGAAGGAGGATGGAACCCCCGGGGAACCCGTCAGCCATAAACATGGAACCTGTGTCTCCATCGAGATGGAAGCGGCCTACGTGCGGGGCAGGCTCTCGGTGGATGAATATCTCAAGCAATGCGCCATCGCCAATCCTCACCTGGAATTGCATTACCGGATTGTCGTGCTCAAGAAGGACGCCGGCAAGAATGGGGAGGCCGCCCCGGCGGAGGAAGCCGCCGCCCCGGGAGAGGAGGCCTCGGGAGCGAGCTGGATCAGCTTCCACCGCGCGGTGCATCAATTGCCCAAGGCGCCAGCGGAAATCAAGCCGCATCCGCATGGCGTTGAGCTTGGCATCCTCATGCAGATGCTCAAGGACACCCATGCGCGCACCCTCCGCTCCGCGCTGTCCCAGGATTTCTCGCGCGTCAGCGACCGCGCCGCGCTCGAAATCTGCGAGCGCGCTGGGCTCAACCCCAAGGCGAATCCGACGCGCACGGCCCACCAGGAAAGCGAGGCCCTGTTCAAGGCCATCAGCGACACCAAGCTGATGCGCCCGCCGACGGACTGCCTTTCTCCGATCGGCGAAGAGCAGATTGTTGCGGGCCTGAAAAAAGAGATTCAGGCGGACTTCTATACCGCCGTCACCCGCGAGCCTGAGGTGTACCGGGGTAATCCCTTTCAGGTGGAGGTGGGCCTGGCCTATGCCAAACCCGGCGAGAACGAAGATCTTGGCGCGGAAGATCCGGTGCGTCTGCTTCGCTTCGCCAACCGCGTTCCTCTGCTCTACATGGCGGGCGCCTGCGCGATGAACCGCGCCATCACTGGCGTCAATTGGAAGGCCTACGGCCTGGCCCAGCCCAAGGGCTCCCTGCCGATCGGGCCTGCCGTGGTCTTCCTGCACATCGCCAGCGTCTGGGTGCCCTTCACCAGCGAAAGCAAGGAGGCCATCGCCCACTACGCGGAAATCATCAAGGAGTTCACCTTCGCCCTCCAGGAATGCGGGCGCCGCCTCTCGGTCTACCTCAGCCGCCGGAACCGCCAGGCCGAGGCCGACCGAAAACGCAACTATATCGAGATGTACATTCCCCATCTCGCGCTGGGCCTCAAGGACATCCTGGCCCTCAACGACAAGCAGGAAAAATCCGTCATCACCAAGCTCAGCGACATGCTGGAGCGCACCCATCTCGACGTATAAGGAACCCCGCCATGGCCAAGAAAAAAACAGCCCCCGCCAAACCCCAGGGCGCCACCGCGCCGGAGGTCGTCTCCAAAAAAGCCGCCTCGGAAAAAATCCATGCCGTCGCCGGCGAAATCTACAACGACATCATCAAGAAGGGCCGCAAGCCCTCGATGCACTTCCCCGTGCGCTCGCTGGCCAACGTGAAGTATGACCTCAAGCGGGGCCACTTCGAGATTCTCAACAAGCGGGTCACGCGGACCCTGTCCTACACCACCGTCAAGACCTTCGCCCAGTCCATGCGCCTGCTGGCCACCACCAAAAACGACCTGCTCGATCAGAACGACATCGCCGGCAAGCGCGAAGTTTATTACAATAGCAAGAGCTGGGGCGAGTGCCGCTTCGATGAACAGCCCGAGAGCGATACCCTGCTCGACGACATCGAGGCCATGCTCGCCATCAACCGCGAACAGCTCGGGTACATCCCCGAGGAGCGCGGCGGCGATGTCTGCGGCCCGCTGGTCGTCATTGACCTCGATCCCGGCACCCAGAAGGACATCCGCATTGACTGCGCGAAGCTGGGGTCCGGCGCCTGGAGCATCCCCTCCCGTGTCGAGCATCTGCGCTTCCAGTCCAAGGCCAAGCTCATTCTCGTGGTCGAGACCGCCTCCCTCTTTCAACGACTGGTCCATCACCGCTACTATGAAAAGGCCAACTGCGTCCTCATCTCCATGAGCGGCGTCCCCACTCGCGCTTGCCGGCGTTTCATCCGCCGCCTCGCGGACGACCAGAAGCTTCCCGTGCTCGCCTTTACCGATGGCGACCCCTACGGCTACTGCAATATCTACCGGACCCTCAAGGTCGGCTCCGGCCAGGCCGCGCACATCAACCGCTTCTTCTGCGTCCCGCAGGCGCATTACCTCGGTGTCACCCCGCAGGATATTGCCGACTACAAGCTGGAAGATGCCACCCATCCCCTCGAGGAGGCCGACATCAAGCGCGCGAAGGACGCCCTGAAAAATGACCCCTTCGTCCGTCATCACAAGGAATGGCAGGAAGCGCTGGAACACATGCTCAAGCTCGGTGTGCGCATCGAACAGCAGGCCTTTGCCAAGCATGGGCTGAACTTTGTTTTGGAGCATTACCTCCCCGAAAAACTTAAGAAGGGCAAATTCCTGCCGTAGAGAGAAGCGAGGAGTGGACGAAGGGGCGCAAAGCGTGTAACTTGAGCTGTATCCGTTTGTTGTGAGAAGTTAAGCTTTTTTTGCTCATGAATATTTGGGTTTTTATATACCGCACGGGATGGATCGCGCTGGGCATTTTGGCCACGATTGGCATCATGTCCATGTTCACACCCAAGGTCCGTGAATATCGAGAGCACCAGAAAAAAATCGAAATCGGTCTGGAGGAAAAGCGGCTGGAAGAGGAAATGATCAAACATCTCCGCACCCAGCAGGAACGCCTGCGCTCCGATCCCCGCTTTGTCGAAAAAATCGCGCGCGAGGAACTGGGCTACGCCAAGCCTGGGGAAACCGTCTTCAAGTTTGTGGATGACGAACCGCAAACCTCCCGTTAGGCCCCCGCCATGAAGATTGAATCGGGCAAACAGTTTGGTGATCGCGAATGCCCCGCCTGCGCCTGCAAGGTGGCCGCCAACGAGAACCACTGTCCCATCTGCGGCTATGCCTTTCCTCACCCCACGCCGCTTCAGCACCGCATGCGCCTCTGGGGCGCCCTTCTCATGCTCGCCCTGTTTTTTATCCTGATTCTGGGCCTGCTGTAGCGAGACGCTTTATACGCACAAGGAGAATGAAATGAAAAAAATCAAGACAGTGGCAGGGCTCATCGGAATCATCATGGCCGCGTTGGTCTCAGGGTCCGCCGCGTTGGAACTGCCGGACCTTGTTCTGCCCTCGCCCCGCATGGAGGGCGGAATGCCTCTTTTGCAAGCCCTGAAGGAGCGGCACTCCTCCCGGGCCTTCAGCACAAAGCCCTTGCCGGAGCAACTGCTGTCCGATCTTCTGTGGGCGGCCTGCGGCATCAACCGCCCCGACTCCGGAAAACGCACCACCCCCACCGCCAGGAATTGGCAGGAGATTGAGGTGTATGCGGTCATGGAGGATGGGGTCTATCTGTATGATGCCGGCGCACATCTTCTCCGGGCGGTTTCCCCCAAAGATCTGCGAGAGCAAACCGGCACACAGCCCTTTGTGGCCACCGCGCCGCTCAATCTGGTGTATGTGGCGGACCTGGCCAAAATGGAGGGCGCCCCGGCGGAAAGCCAAGCCCTCTATTCCGCCACGGACACGGGCTTCATCAGCCAGAACGTCTATCTCTTCTGCGCCTCAGAAGGACTGGCCACCGTCGTGCGAGGCCTGCTGGACCGCGACACCCTGGCCAAGGCCCTGAATCTCCCGGATCACAAGAAAATCATCCTCGCCCAGACGGTTGGCTATCCCTCAACAGGGGAGTGATCGATCATGCGATCCGCTTCACACGCGCGGAATTGACGCGCCCCGGCAAGAGCCAGCCTGCGGCGCACCCATCCGAATCCCCCGGCCTTGCGCCGGGGTGTATAAGGCTGGGGCCACCATGCCACCCCACAAGAAGACAATAAACGCGGCAACTTCCCGCTTTCTCGTCTGTCATCACGAGCTTTGTCGAGGGATCTCCTGCCGCCCCATCTGGTTTCAAGCGTATAAACTTGCCAGAAAAACAAAAAAATAACGGATAGTATTACAAAAAGAACCTTGCGAAAACCAGGCGGGCTATTCATCATTCCGCCATGCGGCGGGGGATTTGCACTCTCCCGCGGACAATGTGCGAGTTCTCGCAACCAAAGGAGACGGGATATGAAGCGTTTCGAACGGCTGGCCGGCGTCTGGGTGGCTGTCTTTTGCTTCGCTCTCCTTCTTCCCGCTGATGCCGCTGTGCGCATCGAGGGAGATGCCACGCCCAATTATATCACCATCACCAATGCCCTCGCTTCGGCCAGTGCGGGTGCCGTGATCCTCGTGTCCACCGGCACGTACGAAGAAATTTTCAACATCTATGATAGAACCGTCACGATCGCCGGCGGATATAATCACGATTGCACCATTAAGCTGGCGAACACCGGCAGTAGTCTGCGGGCGCTGGCCCCCTTCTACGGCATGGTGGTTGATATTGATCATTCGACCGTTCTCCTCAAGGATCTCGCCATTAGTGGAGGGATGTGGTTGTCGGGGACTGCTCTCTTCGGAGGCGGGTTGCATATCCGCAACGCAAGCACGGTGCAGGTGGAACGATGCCGGATTTTCAATAACCAGGCCAATGGGTACGGAGGCGGTTTGTATAGTGTTGATTCCTATCTTTATATATCCAACTCGCTCATTTACAGCAATGTCGCCGGGAAAACCACATCGGGGGCTTACTATGATGGGCGAGGCGGGGGAATCGCGGTTCGGCGTGGCGCGGTTACTGTAAATGACAGCGCGGTCCGGGGGAACGCGGCGGGACTGATGGGAGGCGGGATTTTTGTCGGTGAAGGATCCCGCTGTGTATTGACGAACGGAAACACGGCGGTTCGATTCAATACCGCCACAAACGGGGGTGGCATTGCCGTCATGGAGGCTTCCATGCTGGAGGTGCTGGCGGGTACGGATGTGTGCGGTAACCAAGCGTATGAGCACGGGGGAGGCCTTTTTCTGCGGAACAACTCCACCGGCATTGTGAAGAACACGGGCACGTATATTGGTTATAATGCATTCGACATGGGCCCCAATATCGCGGCCACAGATGGCGGGGGCATATCGGCCGAAAATTCGCGTGTCGAGATCGGCCAGGCGGCGCGCGTGGCGCACAACAGGGCAGCACGATATGGCGGTGGAATTTTCTTAAGCAATACGGTATGCGTGATCAGCAATGCGTACATCGGGAATGTGTCCGGATTTGCGCATACCAATGAAGCCCAGAATGGCGGCGGGGTATTTATGTACAGACAATGCCAACTGGTGATGACCAATGCCACTCTCCACGGCAATCGTTCCACATCCGCTGGGGGAGGCATCTATGCATATGGCGGAAACACCATTTCCATGCATAATTCCATCGTGCGCTATAACACAGCCGATTCGTACGGAGGGGGCGGAATATACATCTACAACACGTCCATTACCGGTCGAAATTCCGCCATTCACAACAACACTGTTTTGTCCGGATCTGACGGAGGCGGCCTGTGGGCCTATCAATGCAACGGCCTCTTTGACTCGACCAGCTTCTCCACCAATACAGCGAGCGGAAACGGCGGAGGCATTTCCTGGGTCAGCGGCCCCATCTTGGGATCTTATCCGTTGACCTTGCTCGGCGGGTACGAAATCGCAAACAACCAGGCCGGCACCAACGGCGGGGGGATTGCGTTGCAGGCTCCGGCCAATATCACCTCCGCCTTGTTCGCCGACAACGACGCCGGCCATCATGGAGGCGCTCTTTACATTACCAATGGCGCGGTGACGTTGAACGATACGTCCTTCGAATACAATCGCGCCGATTCGGACTCTGATCTCGTGGGCAACGGCGGCGGCTTGTGGGTGGGCGGAGCGGCCACCGTGACGGTGCACACCGCCCTTGCGGGTTTTGTCGAGTTCGGAGGCAACCAGGCGCGGCTCGGAGGAGGCCTCTATGTCGAGGATCGTTCCGTGGTCACGGTCGAGGAAAGCGTCGCCCCTCTGGAGTTTTACAACAATACCGCCTGGGTGGACGGTGGAGGTCTTGCGGTGGTCGAGTCCACCTTCACCATGACGGGAGGCGTCTTGTTCGCGGAAAACAGGGCCACACGAAGAGGCGGCGGCGCGTTTATCAGAAGCTCCAGGGCGTTATTTTCGGGCGGCGTTTCGTTTGGCGACGCTGACACCAACAACGTCAACCGGGCGTTCGAGCTCGGCGGGGGATTGTCAGCCCTTCATGCCACCGTTCTGCTCTCGCGAGTCAGCTTCATGCACAATACCGCCAGCAACTATTCCGGCGGGGCGGATTTCGAGGCCAGCCGCGTGTTCGGAACGAACGTCACTTTTGTCGGAAACAGGACGTTTACATCCGATGGCGGCGGCCTGGCGGGATTTCTCTCCGAAGGCCTGTTCCAGAATCTGGTTTTTTCCAATAACATCGCCTACCGGAACGGCGGCGGGTGTTCATGGGAACAAGGAACCCTCTCTTTGTCGAGCGGAGCGGCCGTTTCCAACGAAGCCGCAGATGGAGGCGGGTTTTTCTTTGCGATTGGGGGGGTGGGGAATTTCCGGGAGGTTGCGGCCCGCGGAAATCGAGCCAGCCGGCACGGAGGGGGTGTCATGCTGGCTCAGTCGTCCCGGCTTGCCGGCACCAATCTTTATCTGGAAGCCAATATCGCGGACAGCAATTACGATCTGCTGGGGCTTGGCGGTGGCCTGATGATCAGCGGCTATTCGCGGGCGGATTTGCTCGGTACAAACGGACAGGTGTGCATCAGCGGCAATTCCGCGGTACTGGGGGGCGGCATCGCCGTCAGCAACGGGTACCTGCAGGCCAGCGGCCTGGTCTGGATGGAGGGCAATCGGGCGACGAATGGGGGCGGGCTGTATCTCGCCGCTGGTACGACAGACGTCATGAACGCGTATTTCGTCAAGAATGAAGCGGCGTTTGATGGGGGGGGCCTCATCATGCTGACCAACACGCGGGCCGTTCTGCGGAACTGCGCGCTGGCAGAAAACAAGGTGGGGCTTTCTCGGAAGGGAGGAGGGCTCTATAACCAGGGAGGGCGTGCCGTATTGGTTTCCTGCACGGTGTTCAGCAACGCCGTCAGCGGCGTTGAATGTTCTGCCGGCAGTTCCCTGGATATCGGAGGATCCATTGTCTACGACCACAGCCTGATCAATGTCACACCCGGCTATAACGTGGAGTACTCAAACATCCAGGGTGCGTATGCCGGGGCCGGGAACTTCGACGCCCCGCCGCTCTTGTATGCCGGCAACTACCATTTGACCGGCTGGTCGCCGTGTCGCAATGCGGGATGGGCGGCTTCCGGCGAATGGGATGTGGACGGCGAGCTTCGCACCGGCAATGTGGATGTTGGGTTCGACGAATTCGTGGATGGAGACGGCGACCAGCTCCCCGATCTGGTCGAAACCGGCACCGGCACATGGATCAGCGACACCGATATGGGCAGTGATCCGGCGAACCCGGACAGCGATGGGGACGGCATACCCGACGGAGAGGAATGGCTCGCGGATACCGACCCCAATGAGGCGTCCTCAGCGCTCTTGTTCACCGATATCTATAGAATTAGCGGGACGTGCTTTTTTGAGTTCACCGGCGGGATCAACTCCATTCAATATTTCGAGGTATGCCGGGATCTTGGGACCAATGGCCCGCAGAACTGGCAGATCTACACGACCATCTCTCCGCCCACGCCGTCACCCGGACTGGTGTGGTTGGGCATGGAGACCAATGCGTACTACCGCCTCCGTGCGAGGCGTCCGGGATTTTAATGTCACGCCAACTTCTGGAGTCGCAGACCATGGGGACAGGCACTTGTGGTGCTTTAGCCAGTCAAACCCCATGCTTGACGTGTATTCCACGAATTTGGCACCCTAGCGCCATGACAGCGCCATGTTCATGGCCATCTTGGCCGCTCAACAGCACCCAACCGCCCAACCCGAACGCAATTTCTTAGCAGGATCAGGAATCAAGAGGAGTCATATATGAAGCATATCTGGTTCGCCTGTTTTTGTAGTGTGGCATTATCCAGCACCGTTTTTAGCCAGGGGCCGCTCGCGCCTTCCGGCGCTCCGGCACCGGGCATGAAGACGCTGGAGCAGGTGGAACCTCGGCTTGCCATCACCTCTCTTCCATTCCTTATCACGCGGTCAGGTTCCTATTACCTAACGCAGTCGTTCGTAAGCGGCTTTATCTTAGAGGGTATCACGATTTGGACCAATAACGTCTCGATAGACCTTAATGGATTCACGATGGATGGCGGTGGTGGGCAGAACGGGATTCAGTCTCCTTACAACAATATTCGTATATGCAATGGGACTCTGCTTAATTGGGAAAATGCCATTAGCATGCCCATGGCAAACAACGTTCAGATTGATGGCATTACGGTTGCCGGTTGCGATAGAGCCTTTGACTTGTACCGATATGCGAAAGTGGCCCATTGCCAGATCGATCATCGCGGCTCTTCTTATTCTGCCATTCGTGTTGCTGATTCATGCCAAATTTCAGATTGCATCCTGTCGGGCGGTCAGTCATCCGGTATTTATGCGGATAATGACGCGCAGATCACCAGGTGTAGCATTTCGGGCTTTGGCTATTACGGCATTCAATGTGGGGCAAACAGCCAGATCGCGGATTGCATGCTTTCCTCCAACCACATGCAGGGAATTCACACAACGGATAATGCCCTGGTTTTGCGATGTCAGTCGCTCTTCAATGGCTGGGACGGATTTTATGTGGGAGGGGGGAGCAAGGTGGAACAATGCCTGGCCAATGGCAACAGCATGAACGGAATCGGAGTGGGGTCCTCCAGTGTCGTCCAGGACTGCAACGTCCGGAATAATGGGCGCCATGGCATCGAAGCACCCAACGATTGTTTAATTAAGAACAACAACTGCATTGGCAATGGAACCACCAACGGCTATGCGGGCATTTACGTTTCCTCCGCAGGGAGCCGGGTGGAGGGCAACAATTGTGTGTTGAATGGGGTGGGCATCCAGGTGGAGGGGAATCCCAATCTGATTGTGGCCAACAGTTGCCGCTGGAATTCCACAGGCACGAGCAATTTTGTCATCCAGGCCGGCAATAATTATGGCCAGATCATCACCAGTCCGGGAATGGGCTTTGTGAACGATAACCCGTGGGCAAATTTCGAGTTCTAAGAGGCTTCCTTCTTCCCGGCCGCTTCGACAGGGAATGGCGTGATGAATACACGGTGGCAGGGCCCGTCACCCTCCAGGCCGGTGACTCTGCCCTTCTTGACAGCTTCACCCCCGGATCACTATCTTTTCACCCGTGAAAGCGCTTCTTCAGACCGGTTGCGGCGGACGCCTGAAAAGCGATTTCCCATAAGCTTGCGCACCACGGCCAGCAAAGGAGCGAACATGAGCGACAGACGGTTGAGCGGCGTTTCGATCGTATTTCCAAGGGTTGAAAAAATCGTGGATATTTTTTCCAAGGCTTGGAAAATCCTTCCGATCGTCCTGGCGCTGGCCGCGCCCGCCGTCTACGCGGCCGATTGCGTGACGCTCGCGGACGCGACCCATGCGCCGGCTTTTTCCTGGACGACCGGCGGCGACGCGGAATGGTTCGCCCAGACGAACATGACGCGCGAGGCGGATTCCTGCGCGGCGCAGTCGGGCGCGATAGACCATGATGAACTGTCCTATCTTCAAACCGAGGTCTCCGGCGGGGGCATGGTTTCCTTCTATTGGAAAGTGTCGTCAGAGGCGGGCTGGGACGAGCTTTCCTTTTACATCAATGGCCATCTTGAGGAATACATTTCCGGGGAGGTGGACTGGGAGCAACGGCAGTACGATCTGGCCGGTGGGGTTTCCACACTGGCATGGGTCTATGCCAAGGACGATGTGGATTCGGCGGGCGCGGACACAGGGTGGATGACGGATTTCCATTTCCAGCCTTTCACGGGACGCATGGCCCGTGTGTCCGGCAACCTGGCGTTCGGGCGCGTCGAGGTCGGTTCCACATCACAGCTCGTGGTGACGGCGCTTAATCCGGGCGATGAAGCCACGACCGTTTCGGGGGTCACCTTGCCGGCCGGATACTCGGCCCAGCCGACGAATTTCGCGATCGGGCCGGGCGCCGAAACGCCGGTGACGGTGACCTTTGCGCCATTGGTGCCCGGAATGGTTACCGGGATGCTGACGCTGGTGTCGGACGCACAAAGCGGTTCGGGCGCTCTGCCGGTTTCAGGACAGGGATTCATACCCGCCGATCGTTTCGTTGCGACCAACAGCCCGAGTCCCGCCGCGCCGTACACGAACTGGAGCACGGCCGCGCATACGTTGCAGGCGGCGCTGGATTACGCGGGCGAGGGCGACACGGTTTGGGTGACGAACGGCGTGTACGACCTGGGCACTGCGGTGGCCTACGGCTGTTCCAACCGGGCGGTGGTGGGCACGGGTGTCGTTTTGCGCAGTGTGAACGGACCGGCCGTTACACACATTGTCGGCGCGGCGGACCCGGATGCGACGAACGAATACGGGATCGGCCCGGCCGCCGTGCGCGGCGTGGCGCTGTTCGGCAACGCGGCGCTGGACGGGTTCACGGTGCGTGACGGGAGTGTGTCGGAAGATGCGTACTATGGCGGCGGTGTTCTCGGGGAAGATCAGGCGCATACGGAAGCGCCCTATCTGAGCCAGGTGCGCAATTGCATCATCGTCAGCAATGCCGCGGAGTACGGGGGCGGATTGGCGATGGTGTTCTGCGAGAATGTACGGGTGGAATACAACCGCGCGGCCGAGTGGGGCGGCGGCATCAATCGCGGCGCGGCGAGCCAATGCCGCATTGCGCACAACTCGGCCGACACAGCGGGCGGCGCTTATTATGTGTCCATGTCCAACTGCATGATCCTGGCCAATACGGCAAAGTCAGAGGGCGGCGGCGTGGTGGGCGCTTGGCCCGCGATGCTGAAAAACTGCACCGTTGTCGGCAATTCGGCGCTGGTATGCGGCGGGATTTCCAGGAGCACGGCCCATAACAGCCTGATCTACTACAACACCGCCCCAACGTACCCGAACTATGCCCCGGCCGGATTATATTATGGCACGTATCTATTCTTCTGCGCCTCGACGCCGTTGGCGGAAGGCAACCACGGAACGAACAATATCGCCGACGAGCCGCGGATTGTAAGCCTGATGGACCCGCATCTCCTTGCCGATTCGCCCTGCCTCAACGCGGGAACCAATCAGGACTGGGTCCTCTCCGCTTTGGATTTCGACGGCGATCCGCGATGGAACGGGGATCGTGTGGATATCGGGGCCGATGAGTTCTGGGCCAACAGCCTCACCGACACCCTTCATGTGGCGATCGGGTTGCCCGTCGGCGGCACGGCGGCGCTGAATTATCCGCTTCCCCTGCGGGCGGACATCGCCGGGCGTTGCGAACAAACGCTATGGGAATTGGATGGGGTCGTCATCACAAACACGCCGCTGTTCCACTACACCTTCACCCACACGGGAGACTACGAGGTGCGTCTGAGCGCGTCGAATCTGCTCGGTGTAGTGAGCGCCGTCGTCACCGTGTCGGTGGAGGATGTGGCCTTTTATGTGGCAACCAACGGAAGCGATGCGGCGGACGGACAAAGCTGGGCGACGGCCAAGCAGACGATCCAGGCGGCGGTGGATGCCTGCGTGATTCCCGGCGGAGTCGTCTGGGTCAGCAATGGCGTCTATAACACCGGCGGCAGGGTGATGAACGAGCATTCCAACCGCGTGGTGGTGACGAACGCCATCACGGTGCGCAGTGTGAACGGGCCCGATGTCACGCGCATCCACGGCGCAACCGACCCCGGTTCGACCAACGCTTACAACTGCGGGTCCAATGCGGTGCGCGGCGTGTACCTGAGTGGCGGGGCCTCGCTGTTCGGATTTACCGTGGCAGGCGGTCGCTCCAGCGCCAGCGGTTGGAATCGCGTGGCCGGCGGAATATTGTGTATCTCAACGGAGGAAACGATCTCGAACTGCGTGGTCGTCGGCAATGCCGCGATACTCTATGGAGGAGGCGTCTTTAGCGGCACGATCACGCATAGTGAAATCTCTTACAACGAAGCGGCCTCCGCGGGCGGTGGCGTGTATGCAAGCGATATCCGTCACTGCGAAATCATCGGCAACCGGGCGCGGGACGGTGGCGGCGTGCAGAGCGGCAATGCATGGAATTGCCTCATCGCCGACAACGAGGGCACCCAATCGTCCGGCGGCGCCAACAGCTCGCACCTGCACAATTGCACCGTCATTTTCAATTCCGCCATGGAGGCCGGCGGAGCGGCGGGCGGAACGTGCGAGAACACGATCCTGTATTACAACGAGGCCATGCGCGGTCCCAATTGGATGATCTCTGGCGTGATTTCGCCTCCTGCCTTTTCCTATTCCTGCACCACGCCTCTGCCGGAAGGCGGAATCGGAAACTTCAATGACGAGCCCGGTCTGGCGGGCATGAGGCAAGCCCACCTACTGCCCGGATCTCCCTGCATCGGCGCGGGTGTCATCCAGGACTGGATGGCCGGCGCAACCGACTGTGACGGCGAGCCGCGCCTGGACGGCGCCTCCGTGGATGTGGGCTGGGACCAGTTGTGGTCCGATGACTGCGCCGACGAACTCGCCATCGCCATCGGCTTCCCGAATGGACGTCGCGTCGCCCCCGGCATGGCCCTGCCCATGTATGCCGACGACGATGCGGGCCGTCCGCTCTCCATCGTATGGGATTTGGGCGACGGATCGTTTGTGACGAACGCCGCGTGGACCACCCATGCCTGGCAAACAGCGGGGGAGAAAGTCATTGCCCTCACCGCCACCAATCATGGTTTCACGGCCACCGCGACCGCGACGGTCGTGGTGGAAATGGTCACACAGCATGTCGCGCCTTCCGGCGATGACGCCAATGACGGCGCGAGCTGGGCTTCTCCCAAGCAGACCCTTCAGGCGGCCGTGGATGCCTCGATCTATGGCGGACTTGTCCTCGTCAGCAACGGCGTCTATGACACCGGCGCGCGGTCCTATGGAGGCTTGAGCAACTCGAACCGCGTCATTCTCACCAATGCCATAACCCTCCGCGGCGTCAATGGCCCCGGCGTGACTTTTATTGCCGGACAGCCCGGCCCCACCACCAACGACGCCTCGGCCATCAGTTGCGTCCTCATGGGTCCCCACACCCGGCTGGAAGGCGTCACCTTGACGAACGGACACACCGGACACCTGTACGAACGCCATTACGGCGGGGGTGCCTACTGCATGGACAACACCGCCGTCATCAGCAACTGCGTCATCACGAGCTGTTCCGGCTGGAATGGCGGAGGGGGCGTCTATCAGGGAACCCTCTACAACAGCCATATCGAGAACTGTCGCGCTTCCAGCGGCGGCGGCGCCTATGATGCGCGGCTCAACAACAGCATCATCCGCGACAACCGAGCGCGCAATTATTATGGCGGAGGCGTCTATGGCGGAACCGCGCAAAACTGCCTGATCACCGGCAACCAATCCGAGGACCTCGGCGGCGGCGCTTATGCCTCTGATTTGCTCAACTGTACCGTGGCCGGCAACAACAACGGCCTGGAGGGCGGATTCGCGCTGAATTGCATCGTGTATGACAACGCGGGCGGCAATTGGAACACCGGCGACAGCTCCACCTACCGCTACACCTGCACCACCCCCCTGCCGGAGGGCATCGGTTGCATCACGGAGAATCCCCTATTCATGGGCGATTACCGCCTGGCGTCCAATTCACCCTGCGTCAATCGGGGAAGCAATCAAGCTTGGATGGCCGGGGCCACGGACCTTGCCGGATCGAACCGCATCCAGAACGCGGTCGTGGACATGGGCGCATTTGAGTTCGCCGGATGGGGAATGGTCTCCGACGTGGATAGCGACGGCTTTCCGGATTGGACCGAAGTGTATGTCCTGGGCACCGATCCGACCGATGCGTCCTCGTTCCTTGGCATGAGCCAGGGAGACGCGATGTCCGGCACCCTCACCGGCATCGTGGTCCGTTGGCGGAGCGAGGCGGGGATTCTTTACAACGTGGAAAGATCCACCAACCTGGTGGAAGAACCCTTGTTTAGCCGCATCATGACCGGCGTGGCCGGACAGCCTGATTCCACGAGCGTGACCGACACCACGACCACCGTCGACGGCCCCTGCTTCTACCGGGTGGGCATCACGCACTAATCATCCGATGTTCGCGTTCTGGCGGCGGGGTTCAAAATGAATACACGGTGGAGGGGCCCGCCACCCTCCAGGATGGGCTTGCGCGCTCTATCGGGAGATAATCGGCCCCGTCTGTCATGCTGAGCCGCCGGGGCGCATGCGCGCCCGGCGTGTCGAAGCATCTCCTGCCGCCCCGGGGACGGGGACGGACGGATGGGGACAGTCACTTTTTTAGATTGCTCTCCTTTTCATGTGAAGATGCGCAAGAAATAGCAACGAGAAGAACGCGGCGGAGAGGTAGCAGGTGAGTTGAATGGTCTGAGTTACGAGCATGGGACGAGTGAACTCCGGATATAGAATGGTGGGAAAAACGGGTGCGTTGAAGGCGTAGGCAACAAGTCCCAATCCTGCGGATGTGGCTTCCGTCAACAGAATGACGACAGCTGTGCCTCGAAGAATCGAGCGCACCGGGATCTTCGGCAGAGACCCCGCTCTTGCAACGAAGTACGCGGCGGTTCCAAGCAAGAGGCCAGGACTGAAAGAGGCTCCGAAGGAGTAGACAAGAGCAAAGAGATTGAGGTTGGCGATGGGAAGCAGTCTCGGATGATAAAGCGCGAAGTGTTGGGGCGCAATCCGGACGATGTACTGATCATGCGCCATGGCGTAGAGCGCGACCATGAACCAAACGCCGAGAAGGGTCTGGTAGAACTTGGCTCTCGAGTCGCTTGCAAGGCGTTTTCCCAGTGCGATCATTTCTTGTATGCCAATAGCCGAACCCCTTGCTGTACGTGTGTGTGGACGCTAGGGACAGGCGAGTTTCTTTGTTTCCTGGGGCTTCATAGTCATTAGATGCCTTACTGCCCTAATTCACCAAATGGGAAATTCGGCACAACAAACTCTTGAACACAGCGGTCTGTGGAATGCGCTATTTCGCGAAGCACCTCAGGTGCGTTTGCGCGCATTAGTTCAAAGCAGGCTAGTGCGACATCTTTGCGCAGCGAGACGACGGACTTGTCGTAGAACCCCTCACCATCGCTGGTGACGATGGTGCTGCCATCTGCGTTCACGGTGAAGCCCACCACCGCTTTCTCGTCTTTATCAACAAACTCAATGCCGGTGAGGTTGCCACACATAGGGATAAACACATCCTCGTTGGTGACCGTGCGCATCAGGCTGTAGAGGCTTTCAATGGCTTCTCGGGATCGGGTCACGAAATACAACCCGCGGACCGGAGACGAACTACTCCTGAAGACCATATAGGCGATACTTGTCACACTATGATCCATAAATGGATTTGTTGTGGTGTAGTTTGTTATTGCCATTTGCGGGTGAGAAAAGCGAGGAATCGGCGAGTATCCACGGGTTGTCATATCTGAACCATGAAATGTGAAAGAAAAGTCCACATGGTCGCGGTAGTAATGATGATCTGCAAATCCGTTGCTGTCTATCTCAACAAGGTCGGGTTTTCCTATCAGCCGGTGCAATTGCGATGGAGAAAGTCTTAAGAAGGGCTCGAGGCCCTGCATCCGGTCCGTGGAGTTCGAAATTCGCATCATCGAGTCCACATGGAGCAAGCCGGGGCCGAAAGAGGCATCTGGAATCGAGTTGCATCCGCTAGTGATTACAGCGGCCAACGCTAAGAGCAATATTTTCATGCTTATACGTCCTTCTTTCTGGCCGTGATAAATCCTGCCGTTATAAGCAGTCCTCCGCTCATGATTAAACCGAAGACCAGTCGGAAGAGCGGGCGCATGGGGTTGCGCCCATGGTACTCGAGTGCATTGCGAGGGTGAACGAAGTCGCTTAGTCCGAACCAGAGGAACCACAGGACCAAAGCCACTACGATCAGCCACAGAATGATCAATCCCGCGCGATTCATCTCTTTGCATCTTTCATTGGCCGTTCAGGATGAGTAGTACCAGAGTGTCGTGGTTTTTTTCTCCATCCTGCTAGTGCACGCATCTTTTCTCTTTGCGTGGCTGTCTTCAAGCCGATTCTTGGGCGGTTTTGGGGCGGATGGGGACAGTCACTTTTTTCAGTCACTTTTTACCCAAAATGGCTGGAAAAGCGAAAAAACGCCGAAAAAGGCTGAGAAATGAGAAAAAATGACAAAAAATGGACCAAAATGGCCTAAAAATTGGGTTTTAAGCCGGCAGACGGATTGATCAGACGACCTCGGACAGATTTTTCACAGAAGTTAACCCTCTTTGCGCGAGACCGCGACGGAGGGCAGGCGTAAGGCAACGAAGAATAACGCGTCCGCGTTTCGCACTTTGGCTCATAAGTCGTTGTCAATCAACGAGCCGATTTTCGCGGCACTACAAAGTTGCAGGCTATGGGCTATTAGGGGACAGTCACTTTTTTCAGGGTTTTTTGACCAAGACGACCCCATCGACCCCAAAGCATCCCCACTCCTTGCCGCTGTTAGCGGTTTCGATGACCACCTGCGCGTAGGAACTGTTGGCGGGGGCCTTGGCGGTGAGGCCTTTTTCCAGCC
>CAZFSE010000004.1:42015-53017 GCA_964521805.1 uncultured Verrucomicrobiota bacterium | reverse complement strand
GTGGCGTTCGAGGGATGGTTCCGGGGCGACCTCTCCCGCGTTGGTGTGGGCGGTGAGCGGGCAGGGGCGTTTCTCAAGATGGAATTCCTCGATGCGTCATTGCGGCAAATCGGCAGTCCGGTGGAGAACGAGGGGAGCAATGGAAGGCCCCTGTTCGGGATCAATACGGGCGGGAATTGGGTCCGCACATCCATTGAATGCACGAATATTCCACAGACCGCGGCCTATATCCGGTTCGCCATCGGCCTGAACACCTTTGGTTCGCGACTCCCGGCGACGGGCTGGTGGGACAACGTCTCCGCCGTGATCGAATTGGATGGTGGCACGGTCACCTGCCCGACGGAAGGCCTTCTGCACATACAGGATGCGTCGTGGCTGACGATTGAGAATCTGCGGCTGTTGCAAGGGATTGAAGGCATCCGCATTTCCGGCGCGGAAGGGATCCTTGTCAGCGATTGTGAAATCAAGGAAAACACGACCGGCATAAAGTCTTCCGAATCCACGGTCCGCATCGAACGAACGAGGATTGCAGGCGGAACCTATGGCGCAAGATGCAGTTCCGGGCGCATGGACGTTGATGGCTGTACGCTCTGGGACAATCGTCCGTGGCAGGTGTGGCTGGAGGGAGGGGTGGGCACCGTATCCAACTCGATCCTGGCCACCGTCAATCCGGGGGGCTCGGGGGTTCATATAGGATATTCGGCGACCTACTACGGTGATTACAACAACCACTATGTCACGGCGAATGCATGTGTCGGGTTCTACCTTGACACCAACGTGATTTCGCTGGTGGAGTGGAAAGAGCTCCTTGCGCCGCAGGATGCGCACAGTCTCTGCCTGGACCCCCAGTTTGTTGATCCCGGGGCTTTCGACTTTCACCTCAAGAGCAGGACGGGCAGTTGGAGCGTGCCGTTGCAGGCGTGGATCATGCACGACGTGGACTCGCCGTGCATAGACACCGCCGACCCCGCGGCGCCGTACAGCATGGAACCGATGCCCAATGGCGGGCACAGGAACATGGGCGCGTACGGCAACACCCCACAGGCCAGCAGGTCCACCGATAGCGACGGCGATGGATTGTCGGATTCGCTCGAGCTGTACCGGATCGGCAGTAATCCGCTCATTCCTGACAGCGACGGGGATGGCATGCCGGATGGCGATGAGTACCTTGCGGGGATGAGCCCGACCGATGACGGGGCCGTCTTCAGCTTCGATGGCTGTAGCGGTGATGAGGGCCTCCTGAATGGATCGGAGTTTGTCCTCTCGTGGCCTAGCGTTGAGGGCCGGACGTACCGCATTGAGTGGGCAACCAATCTCGTTTCCGGTTTTTCGGTGCTGGCGGAACACGTGGTGGCGACGCCTCCCATGAACACCTATACGCAGAACCTCAACGTCGTGGATGGCGCATTCTACCGGCTGTCGTGCGAACAGCCCTAACGGGAGAAGGAATCATGACAAAAAGGAATCAGACAAGAAAAGCGGAGGAGGGGGCCTGTGTCTATGTCGCTTGCGGCTCGAGCGATCGGACCGCGGGCCAGATCATGGGTGAGTTGGACCGCATCGCGCGTATTTGCCGGGCGAAGAAGTGCCGGGCGGTGCTGGTTGACGGAGCCGGCGAGGCTTGCTCCTTTGGGGAGGCGGCAGAGGCGTTTGCGGAATCGTCGGCCTACGCGCGGTCCGAGAGCGGGACGCTGTCTGTCGCGTTTTGCACGAAGGCTCCTGCTTCCGGCAATGCTGTCCTGGCCGAAATAGGAACGGCCGATGGAGCGGTGAGGGTGGCGTTCTTCGAAGAGCGCAAGGCGGCGCTGGAGTGGCTTGCGATGGGTCGGCCATGAGCCTGTGTGGAGGGCAATAAGGAATGAACTCAAGAAACCGGCAAATTGTCGGATACAGGGATGACCGTGTCATAAGCGCGCATGCTACGGACATAGAAAGGCGAATACGATGAAACGGCAGGAGATGGATGAATCGGTGCCGGTCCGCACCGACGCGAGAAGTTTTATTATCCGGGGACAGCGCGAATTGCTGGTTGGGGGGGAATTTCACTATTTCCGCACTCCACACGAGCTATGGGAGGACCGTCTGGTCAAGATGAAGCGGTGCGGATGCAATCAAGTGACCACGTATATCCCCTGGAACTGGCACGAGCCGGAGGAAGGGAAGGAGCGCTGGACCGGGGACCAGGATCTGGCGCGCTTTCTGGAACTCTGCACCCAGCACGGGCTGTTCATCGTTGTCAAACCGGGGCCGTATATCTGCGCCGAGTGGGATTTCGGGGGGCATCCGGACTGGTTGCTTCCCAAGCATCTCCGCCTGCGCATGCTGGATGACGAGTACTTGGGCTATGTGAATCGCTGGTATAAGCGTGTGGCCGAGGTCATTTGTCCATTCATGGTGACACGTGGAGGGAATGTCATCGCGATTCAGGTGGAGAACGAATATGACCATCTGCTCTGGGGGGACGAACAGATCTCAGTGGAGGATGCCAAGGCCTATTTTCGGCGCCTGGAAGCCATGATGGACCAGCACGGAATAGACATTCCGAAATTCGCCAATGACGCCTCCTTCCTTCGGGGGAGCAATATCATCGAGACGAGGACGTATTATCCGAGCATCCCCTGGTTTTGGAAGTGGGAGCTCGAATTCTATGACAAGTTTGTGGAGCAGTCGCGCAATGCCCAGCCCGGCAAGCCGGTGATGGTGCTGGAGTTGCAGTCCGGCTGGTTCGACATGTTTGGGCATCCGTCGTTTATCCCCGACCGCCTGCTGACCGAGGCCGTCACCCAGAGCACGCTCGCGCTGGGGGCGTCCTATTTAAATCTCTACATGTTCTGCGGGGGAACGACATTTCCCTTCTGGGGGTGCCGGGGAGATATTATTGATGTGCTCCCCAAGGGAACCGGGGTCACCACCAGTTTTGATTTTGGCGGGTCACCGATACGGGAATGGGGGGAATTGAATCCAGCGAGGTACCCCTGGATGAAGATCTTCAATTTGTTCTGCCAGGACTTCAAGAGCCTGATTCTCCAGTCGGATCCCTCGACGGACATGGCGGTGGTGGGTGGCGGCGAGGAGGTGACGGTTGTGCATGACCATCAGGCCAAGCTGGATGCCACGGCGGCCAGTTCCTCGGAAAGGTTCAAGGTGTTGAGCCGCCGGCTGGGGAATTCTTTTCTGACGCTGGTCCGCAACATGGGCGACCGGGACAAGATCGTGGATGTGGGGTGGTCCGCAACGGGGGAGAAGATTATCAAGCATCTGCTGGTGCGGGCCCATGAATCGTACATTCTACCGGTGGAGGTGCCGTTTCCGGGCACGGACATCACGATTCTTCATTCCACTTCTTCGCTCTTGTTCCACCATGCCGTGGATGGGGTGGTCATGCTGGGGGTGCATGGCAAATCGGGCCGCATGGGTGAAACGAGGCTGAACGTTCCAGTGGAGGATGTGGCGGTGCTCCACGGACAGGTTGCCGTTCACGGAAATGGGCAGGCGGTGCTCTCCTATTCGCACGACGGCCTTGCGCTTGTTCGTGTTCGCCAGCACCTGCTGGTGATTCTGGATCAGGAGCTGGCCGGAAAAGTCGAAAAGTTGCCCGGCGGAATCCTGGTGGCCTGCACGTATTTTGTGCGTGAGATCGCAAGGAAGAAAAATGCGGTTGTGCTGGCCGCCGACCTGCTGAACGGCTCGTTCAACAGGTTTTATTATCTTGGAAAAGAGGCCCTCGAGGGTGTGGAGATAGATGGCCTCGCGCGGCCCGTAAAATGGGAGCCCGCCGCGGGCCTGGGAAGTTTTGACTTCCAATGCCCCATGGAGCACCCGCTGGAGCTCTTCTGGATGGGGGACTGGAAAGTGCGGGAAGATGCGGATGAGGCCGCGCCTGGCTATAGGGATTCAGCCTGGAAGGTTTTGTCCAGCCCCTCTTCACTGGAAGACGGCGGCTTTCTACAGCATGGGCATGTCTGGTTTCGCATGAAGACTCAACTGCCCGAGAATGCGGAAAACGTGAAGATCAGCATTCCGGGCAATGGAACGGACCTCTTCTATGTCTATCTCAATGGATTGGCCATATGGTCTGGGATCACGGAAAAAGTCAGCTTGGATGTGACGGACAAAATTCAGCCCGGCCGGAATACCATCGCCATCCTGTACGAAAATTTCTATCACACAAAATCACATCCGCATGAAGGCGTAATACAGAAATACAGCGGCATTTTGGGGCCGGTTTTTGTTTCTGGCACCGCTCAGGGGAAGTCCTTCCGGCGCCGCATGGCCCGGTTTCGTGTTCGTGAAGGGCTGGGCGGACAGCTCAAAGGCTTCGCGGATTCAGGCTTTGACGATCATTCGTGGCTGACCGTGCCTTCAAACGCCAAGTATGTGATGTCGCCTTCATCCGCCGGCGTCTTCTGGATGCGCAGGAAGTTTAAATGCCACTGCAAGAGTGGATGGAAAGTGGCTGTCAAATTGCGGATTCCTGACGCGAAAAACAGATTGATCCTGTATCTCAATGGAAGGCCGCTCGGGCAATTTGAGCAGATTGGGCCTCAGCACGATTTCTATATTCCTGAACCGTTTCTCCAGGAGGAAAACGTTCTGGCGGTCATCTGGGAGGGGTTTCAATCTTTTGGGGACTATGCCAGGGGCTGGCTCATTGAGCCGGAATTGGGAACATTCTTTGAGACACGCGATGTGTCCATCAAAATGAGGCTGAAGTCCTGCTGACCGCTGGCACAATCCGTTGCGGAGGGGACTGGGCCCGGATGGCCTCGGAAAAAAGCTCGATTTATATCCAATCAAATGCAAAAATCGCCGTCCTGAAATTCATTGGATGACTTGGCGAAAGGACGGGCATGATGTTTAACCACGGCCATGCGGTTGTGTTGAGAGGTTGTTGTTTATTGGCGCTGTTCATGGCGGGATGCCAGACGCCGTCCGCCCCATCCCGGTCCGGGGTGGAATGGACGCCCTCCAAAGAAGACCAGTCTGCCGCCGAGGTGGAGGCGATTGAGCCGGTGTGGGACATTTCCGAGCCCGCCGGCCTGGTGGAGCTGACGGAGCAGGCCTTGAGCGCAAGCCCTGTTCTGCGCCAAAGCTGGGCCTCTGCGCGCCAGCAGGCCGCTTTGCTGGAGCAAATACGAAGTCCTTATTATCCAAAGCTCAATCTCAACGCTACCGGCAAGATGGGGCGGTCAGACAACAACGTGCTGGGTGAAGACGCCAACATGACCATTTATGGCCCCGGCGCCACCTTGACATGGCTCTTGCTGGATGCGGGCGGGCGTGGCGCGTCGTTCGATGCCGCAGTCCAGAAGCTCCTGGCCTCCAACTATTCCTACAACCAGGCGTTTCAAACCCTGCTTCGCGATGTGCAGGGCGCGTATTATTCGCTCTACAGCGCCCAGGCATCCGTGAAAGCCTCGGAGGACAATGTGGCCTCCACCGCCAAGACCCTGGAGGCGGCCCAGAAGAAACGGGATGCCGGGCTGGCCGTCGAGCTGGATGTATTGAGTGCCCAGTCCAATTATGAGCAGGCGCTCTACAATCTGGAGAACGACCGGGCGCAGGTTGAAATCAGCCGGGGCCAGCTGGCCCAGGCGGTGGGCCTGCCTTCCCAATCGGTTTTGCAGATCAAGCCGCCATCAGCCCCCCTGCCATCCGAGGCGGATTGGCCGGAGGATCGTTTGAAATCCATCCTGGAGGAATCGCTGGCCCGCCGTTCTGATCTGGCTTCCGCGCGCGCCACGGTGCTGGCAGCGCAATACAGTGTCTCCGCGGAGTCCTCCGGGCTCTGGCCCACCTTGTCCGCAGGCGCCTCGGCGGACAAGACCTGGACCCGGTACTCGACGGAAGGGCTCAACGACACGGACAGCCAGACGCTCCTGGGCTATTTGAGCCTTTCCTGGGATGTGTTTGACGGGTTCCTGACGCTCAACAAAAAGCGCGCCGCGGAGGCCGCTCTCGAAGTGGCCCGCGAACAATTGCGCACCGCCGAGCTGTCGGCGGGGCAGGATGTCTGGAGCAAGTACTACACCCTGCTGGCCGCCCTCAAGAAGATTGGCTTTGCGAAGGCCGCGCTGGCCAGCGCGGAGCAGGCCTATACCCTGGCCTCGGATAGCTACAACTCCGGCCTGAAGGACATCACCTATCTGCTGGACGCCCAGGGCCGGCTTTCCACGGCGCGCAGTACGGCGGTGGCCGCGGAAAACAGTGTCTATGTTTCGTATGTCAACATGATCCACGCCATGGGATTGCTTCATGGTGATCCACAACAACAAGCGGGCGCGAAAGAGTCCGCGGAGGTCCAGTAGAATGAAGAAAACAGCTTGTTTGAATGTTGCGGGTGTTTTGGCGGTCTGCGCCCTGGTCCTGAGCGCCTGTCATAAGAAGGAGGCCGCCAAGCCGGCCCGCCCGCCGACTCCAGTGCAGGTGGCCAAGGCCGAGCAGGCCACCGTGCCGGTCATGCTTAATGCCTTTGGGCGCCTGCGCGCGCTGAGCGATGTGGACATCAAGGCGCAGGTTTCCGGCCAGTTGATGGAGGCTCTTTTTGTGGAAGGCTCGGTGGTGGAGAAGGGGGCGGTGCTGTTCCGCATTGACCCCGCCACGTACCAGGCCTCCGTGGACCAGAACCGCGCGCAGGTAGCCTCCGCCAAGGCGGCGCTGGCGCAAAAAACCGCCACGCTGGAGCGCAATAAGAAGCTCCTGGAGCAGTCTCTGGTTTCCCAGGATGATTTCGAAAAGCTGTCCACGGATGTGGATACCGCCAAGGCGCAACTGGATCAGGCCAAGGCCTCGCTCGCACAGGCTCAGATCAACCTCAACTACTGTGAGATCACCGCGCCCGTGACCGGGCAGACGGGCAAGCGGCTGGTGGATGTGGGCAATATCATTTCCGCCGCCGGCAACCAGACCTTGGTCAATATACGGACAACCGATCCGCTGTATCTCGATTTTACCGTCAGCGAGTCCTTTTTGCCGGTGATCCAGAAGGCCTTGGCCGCTGGGTCGGTGGATGTCTTGCTGGCCGCTGAATCGGAGGCGGGCCAGGCGGGTTTGTTTAACGGACGTGTACAGCTGATGGACAACGCCGTGGACACCAAGAGCGGCACCATCGGCCTTCGGGCTCTGGTGAACAATCCGAAGAGCAAGCTTTGGCCGGGACAGTTTGTGTATGCCTTTCCCGTGGTGGACACGATCGAGAAGGCGGTTCTGGTTCCCCTTTCTGCCGTTGCGCTGGGGCAGGAAGGCACGTATGTCTTTGCGGTCGAGGAGGAGAAGGTGGCCTTGAAGCCGGTGGTCAAGGGGCCCGTGGTGGGCGATGCGGTGGTCATCACCAAGGGCATCCAGGAGGGTGAAGTGGTGGTGACCTCCGGCCAGCTGGCCCTGTGGCCTGGCGCGCCGGTTCAGGTGAAGACCACGCCGGATGCCGCCACCCAGGCGGAAATTCAGAAGCGCCTGGCCGATCCGAATACGCTGGCCCTGGCGAAGGCGCTGTCCTTGAAAGGTGAGACCCCGGGGCAGATTGCCATGATCGTGGGCATTCCGCCGGACCAGATACAGGCCCTCCTGGCTGGAAGTGAAGAGCCATCCACCCCGCCCTCCGCAACCCGCTGACAAGGAATGCGCCATGACTGTTTCTGAAATCTTTGTCCGCAAACCCATCACCACCATCCTCCTGACGGTGGTGCTGATTGTCATGGGCGTGGCCGCCTATTTTGAACTGCCCGTCAGCAGTCTGCCGAACGTGGATTCGCCTGTCATGACCGTGACGGCGGCGTATCCCGGCGCCAGCCCGCAAACCATGGCGTCCTCCGTCGCCGGGCCGCTTGAGAACGAGTTGATGAACATCAATGGCCTGCAGACCATCATCTCCGACAATACGCCCGGTGTGACCAAGATCACGTTGACGTTTGACTTGGGCAAGAATGTGGACCTGCTGGCGCCCGATGTTCAGCGCGCCATTTCCGCCGCGCAAGCCACCCTGCCGAGCGATCTGCCCAACCCGCCCACCTACGACAAGAACAATCCCTCCGACCAGCCGATCATGTACATCATGATCACCTCGGACACGCTGACACCGGGGCAGATTTACGACTACGCCTACCGGTACATCAGCAAGCGGCTCAGCACCATCGAGGGCGTCTCCAAGGTGGAGACCTGGGGCTCCAAGACGGCCGTGCGCATCAAGGTGAATCCGGAGAAGCTCGCCTCGATGGGCCTGACGATGGCGGACATCTCCACCGCGCTCTCCGCTGGCTCCACCGCCCTGCCGGGCGGAAGTCTCGATGGCGCCTCCTCCACGCTTTCCATTGAGCCCGAGGGCCAGTTGAAGGAGGCCAAGGACTACGCGCGCCTGATCGTGGCGGTTCGCGATGACGGGCCCATCTTCCTGGCGGACGTGGCCACTTGCGAGGACAGCACGGAGAACGACAAGATCTCCGTGCGCTATGGCGTGGTGAAGAAGGGCCAGGTCTGGAGCGGGGGAACCTGCCTGCCGGTGTCCCGCTCTCCCGGCGCCAACACGGTGGATGTCGTCAAGCGCATCCGCGCCACGCTGGATGAACTGCGTGAGGAGATTCCCGGGTCGGTCGGCATTGACATCATGTTCGACAATTCCCTTTCCATCGTGGAGTCCATCACCGATGTGCAGACCACCATTCTCGTGGCCATTGCGCTGGTGGTGCTGATCATCTTCCTGTTCCTGGGGCGGGTGCGGGAGACGTTCATCCCCACCGCGGTCATCCCCGTCGCCTTGCTGGGCACCTTCATTGTCATGTCGCGGATTGGGTTCAGCCTGGACAACCTCTCCCTCATGGCCATCGTTCTTTCGGTGGGATTTTTGGTGGATGATGCCATCGTGGTGCTGGAGAACACCATCCGGCATGTCGAGGAGGGCAGTAAGCCGGTTCCCGCCACCATCGCCAGCATGAAGGAGCTGACCTTCACCGTCATTTCCACCAGCGTGGCGCTGATCATCGTCTTTGTGCCGCTGGTGTTCATGGCGGGCGTGGTGGGGCGCAACTTTAATGAGTTCGCCCTCACGGTCATCATTGCCATTGTGTGTTCGACCATCCTGGCCATGACGTTGACCCCGATGATGTGTTCCCGCATCCTGAAGGCCACCGGCGGCCACGAAACGCGCATCCAGAAGATCATTACGTCCGTCATTGGCGCCACCACCAAAAAGTATGGGGTACTGCTGACCTTTGTTCTGCGGCGCAAGTGGATTTCCGTCCTGATCTGGGCCGCCTGCATTGGGGGCACCGTGGTCATCTTCCAGCGCCTGCCCAAGGACTTCATTCCGCCGGGTGACACCGGCTGTGCCTTTGGCGCGCTGATCGCCCCCATGGGAGTTTCCTCCGCCGATATGCTCGTTTTCCAGCGCAAGGCAGAGAAGATTGTCATGGCCAACACCAATGTGCAAAGCGTGCTGACCGTGTGCAACCCCGCCACCGGCGCCGACAAGAGCATGGCCTACATCGTTGTCGTGCTCAAGGAGGAGCATCGTCCCTCCATTGATGAGGTGATCGCACAACTCAACCGGACTTTCTTTGTCCTGACCGAGGGCATGGTCTTTCTCAAGCCCATTGCGCTGATGAATCTGAGCGCCGGGGGCGAGTCCACCGCCCTGGGCAGTTCCTATTCCTACTCCATGAGCGGGAATGACCGCGATGAGCTGTACGAGGTGGCGGGAAAATTGCAGGACAAGATGTCGGAACTCAAAGGCTTTTACGGCATCCAAACCAGCGTCAAGCTGAACATGCCCCAGCTCAATGTGAACATCATCCGCGAGCGGGCTTCCGCGTATGGCATCACCGCCCAGCAGATCATTGCCACGCTGATGAATGCGTATGCGGGCGGGCGGAGCGTCACCTTTTATACCGACAACGACACCTATGACGTGATTGCGGGCGTGCTGGACAACCGTGCGCAGGGTCCGGCGGACTTGTCCCGCCTGCGCGTGATGTCGCCGCTCACGGGCGAAGCGGTTCCCCTCAGTGCCCTGGCCACCTGGGAAGAAGGCGTGGGCCCGCAGAATGTCCCGCATCGCCAGCAACTGGACTCTGCCACGATCTCCTTCAACCTGGCGCCGGGCGTGCCGCTGGGGGATGCCACGACCGCCTTGCAGGCCGCCGCGCGTGAAATCCTCCCGCCCAGTGTCAGCGGAAAACTGCAGGGTGAGGCGCAGGAGTTTGAGGAGGCGATCCAGAGCCTCGTCGTCCTGCTGGGGGTGGCCGTGTTTCTTTTGTATGTCGTGCTGGGCATTTTGTACGAGAGCTACATCCATCCCTTCACCGTGCTCACGACCCTGCCCGTGGCCGCGTTTGGCGGCGTGCTCACGCTCTGGGCGTTTGGCGCCACCTGCAACCTCTATGCCTACATCGGGCTCTTCATGTTGCTGGGGATCATCGCCAAAAACGGCATCATGATGGTGGACTTCGCCAAGCAATATCTGGAGGAGCATCCCGGCGCCAGCGGCTTCGACGCCATTCACAACGCCTGCATGATCCGCTTCCGTCCGATCTTGATGACCGGTCTTTCCACCATCATGGGCGCGCTTCCCATCGCCCTGGGCATGGGGGCAGACGGTTCCTCGCGCGTGCCGCTGGGCTTGATCATTGTGGGCGGCATGCTCTTCGCCCAGGTCATCACCCTGTTCGTCACACCTGGCATCTACCTCTACATGGAGTGGGTCCAGGAGCACCTGTCCAATCCCGAGCGCGACAAGGCGCTGGGCATGGATGAGTAGGTGGCACCCCGGAGAGGACTTGAACCTCCGACCTACGGTTTAGGAAACCGCCGCTCTGTCCAACTGAGCTACCGGGGCGTCAGGGCTTTTAACTTCTTGGGGGGAGCATACCTGAGCATGCGGAGCAGATCAATCAAAACGGGAGCCTTGTCGTTTTCATCGTTTTTTTGAGTGCATCCTTGACTTTCCGGGCTTGAGCGATAAAGTGGCGTCGTTTTCTACACAAACAGGTTCCGGTGTAGCGCAGTGGTAGCG
>CAZFSE010000004.1:0-41915 GCA_964521805.1 uncultured Verrucomicrobiota bacterium | reverse complement strand
ATAAAGTGGCGTCGTTTTCTACACAAACAGGTTCCGGTGTAGCGCAGTGGTAGCGCAGGTGACTGTTAATCACTTGGTCGTAGGTTCGAATCCTACCACCGGAGCCAACTTTTAAGGCAGGACCAAGGGGGAGAGGGCGTGTTCTGGTGCTATATTCTTCAAAACCCCGCCGGGCGGTTTTACATTGGCCATACGGATAATTTGGAAGCCCGGCTCTTGAATCACAATCGAACCGACAAGATTCTTGGAAAATATACCCGGAAGAACGGCCCTTGGTCGTTGGTGTGGAAAGAAGAGCATCCTGATCGCGGATCCGCCATGAAACGCGAAAAGGAAATCAAATCATGGAAATCTGCGCGCTCCGTTCGCGCCCACTTGCTCCATGAAGCGCCGGTGTAGCACCGCATCAACGTTTGCTGGAGGGCCGGAATGTCTCGCGATTTTTTCTGGAGAGCGGCGCCTCCTGACGGGGGAAGACGGTGTCGTGATCAAAACGGACCCTCCACCGCCCGGTAATGAAATAGCCCCATTTATGGGGTCGGTTGACGATTTGGTCGGCGATCATATGGTGAATCCAGCCGGCGAGCAGGCCCAGGATCCAGGGGTTCCATCCGCTAAGCCAGGCCGCCAGGCCTCCGGGTACAATCAGTTCCCAGGAATGCAGGATAATAAATATTCGCTTGTATTCCCGCTCGTATGAGGCGCGAAAAAAGGCCTTTAGATTGAAGCGGGGGCCGTGATGAAGGAAGAAGTCCGGCAGATGATCCGCATCCATGAGCACCCCGCTGGCCAGCGAGGCAAGGGCCAGCGGCCAGGACTTGAAAAGCCCCAGCAAAAGACCCGAGAACAAGAGGGAAACGGCGGCATGATGTTCGACGCGCATGCCCGTTGTATACCGGGAAAGGCGGGGCTGAGGCAATCTTCTTTGCCGGGGCTTGCCATTTCCGATGCCAGCCGGTAGGGTACTGCCAGCCGTGCTAGACGGGGAGTTAGCGGTGCCCTGATCTCCGGGAAACCGGGGTGACCTGCAAACCGCTGTAGCAGGGTTGAATTCCCGGGCAAGGCGGTTATGGAAGGTGTCTGGATGCTTGTCTGAAGCGATGAAGGCTGGGCCCTATGCGACGGAATCCGGCAAACCCCGCCAGGACCGGAAGGTAGCAACGGTACGCCAATTTTTTCGGGCGCCGTAGGTTTACCTGGCTGGAGCCAGGGCGACGCATTTCAGCCCCAAAGTAACCGGCGATCCCGGGTGCACGGTGTTCATCAAGGCGCAGGTTGCGGGGAAGGCCCGGGCCCGCGGGCGGAGGATGGAAATGGCATACGAAGTATTGGCAAGAAAATGGCGGCCCCAGCAGTTTTCGGATGTGGTGGGACAGGACCATGTGACCCGCACCCTGATCAATGCAATTGAGTCCGGGCGTGTGGCGCATGCCTATTTGTTTGTCGGACCCCGGGGCACGGGGAAGACCTCGACGGCCCGCATCCTGGCCAAGGCCCTGAATTGCGTGAAGGGCTCCACGCCCACGCCCTGCGACCAGTGCGATTCCTGCCGGGAAATCATTGCCGGCAGTTCGCTGGATGTGCAGGAATTCGATGCCGCCTCCAACACGGGGGTGGATTACATTCGCGAACTGCGGGAATCCGTCAGCTATGCTCCCACGCGCGGCCCGTTCAAGGTGTACATTATTGACGAAGTGCACATGTTGTCGAACTCCTCTTTCAATGCCCTGCTCAAGACGCTGGAGGAGCCGCCTCCGCATGTGAAGTTCATTTTTGCCACCACCGAGCCCCAGAAGATTCCCGCCACCATCATCTCGCGGTGCCAGCGGTTCGATCTGCGCCGCATTGCGGCGGGGGACATCATCCAGCGGCTTTCTGAGATCGCCCAGGCGGAGCAGGTGGAGCTGGACGATGACGCCCTGCTGGCGATCGCGCGCGGCGCCGAGGGCGGCCTGCGCGATGCGGAATCGGCCATGGATCAGCTCATCTCGTTCCGCGGGAAAAAAATATGCGAAAACGACGTGCTGTCGGTGTTTGGGTTGGTGGCTCGAAAGACGCTGGATGACCTGGCTTCCGCGCTGTTGCAGGGCGATGCCATGAAGGCCTTGGCGCTGGTGGCTGAGCTGGATCGCGCCGGGAAGGATTTTCAACGGTTGATCCAGGAGTTGATCGAGCATTACCGGGATGTGCTGGTGTGCCTGCATGCCGGCCAGCAGGCCGCTGGCCTCGACATTACGGATGCCCGGCTGAGCGTGCTCAAAGGCCAGGCGGCGCAAACCGACACGGCCCGCGTTCTGCGGGTGGTGGAGGTGCTGACGGAGACGGAGGCGCGCCTGCGGTACAGCATGTCCCGGCGGACCCTGCTGGAGATTGCGATGGTGCGCTGTGCGCGGGCCGCGAAGGCGGTGACGCTGGAGGAGATTCTTCAAACGCTCAGCGGCTTGCGCGGGAGCGGCGCCGTGGCGCATGTGGCGGAGGCGCGCCCGGCCTTTCCTGCTCCGGCGCCGGTGGCGCCGGTCTCCGAAAAGAAGGTGATCGCTTCCTCCGCTGTGGAGACGGTGGCCGATGAGCCGGTGGAAGAGCTCTCGGAAGAACCGGTGGGAGATCCCATCCAACGGCTCTCCAAGCGCTGGCACGAGGTGGTGGAGCGGGCGGGGAATGTGGCCGCCCTGGCCAAGACCTATTTGAAGGATGCCAAGCCCCTGCGCATGGTGGGCCAGCACGTGACCATCGGGTTTGATCCGGAATTTGCCGCCAACAAGGACAAGCTGATGTCCGTTCCGCGCGGCCAGAAGGCGGTTCAGCATGCCCTCTCGGAAATTCTTCGTCAAAACGTGACGGTGGAGATGATCGTGCTGGATGCCAAATCCACCCTGCCGGGCGACATCAAGATGATCGATGGAAGCGGGGCGCCCACGAAGGCCGCTCCCAAGACCCGCCAGGAATGGATCAACAACCCGGTGGTGAAAAAGACGCTCGAAATGTTCAATGGAGGCCTTCTGGATATCCGCGAGTAGCGCGGCCACTCCCTGCCGGGTTGGCTCCTTGAAAATACACGCTTACGAATGATCAGTACACGAACACCCAAAAGGAAATCCCATGCCGAATATCATGAAGCTGATGAAGCAGGCCGCATCCATGCAAAAGAACATGGAAAAACTGCAGGAAGAACTGGCGCAACGAACCATGGAATTCTCCAGCGGAGGCGGCATGGTGAAGGCCGTGGCCCGCGGGGATGGAACGCTGGCCTCCATCAAGATTGACCCCAAGGTGGTTGATCCGGCGGATTGCGAAATGCTGGAAGACCTGGTGCTGGCCGCCGTGGACGGGGCTCTTTCTTCGGCCAAGGAAATGGCCTCGCAGGAGATGTCGAAATTGACCGCCGGGCTAGGCATTCCGGGCTTGGGATAGGGGGCATGCAGACCTCCGATCCATTGGCCCGCCTGGCCGGGTTGCTGGCTCGCCTGCCGGGGGTGGGGAAGCGGACCGCCGAACGCATGGCCCTCAAGCTGGCGCGTGATCCCGGGACCCTGATCAAGGATCTGGCGGCGGCCCTGCGCGAGGTGGATGAACATTTTACCGCGTGTTCCCGGTGCGGCAACATCACCTCCAGAACGCAGGACCCTTGCGCGCTATGCACCGACTCGCGGCGCGATGGGCATCTGTTGTGCGTGGTGGAGGATCCCTCGGATATTCCCGCCATGGAACAGGCCGGGATCTATCGGGGGCGTTATCATGCCCTGATGGGCAAACTCTCGCCCATGAAGAGGGAGGGGTTGAGGGAGTTGCGCGCGGAGCAGTTGCTCGAACGAATTCGTGCAGAAGGTGTTGAGGAAGTGATTCTTGCGTTGAATTCCGATGTGGAAAGCGATGCCACGGCCTCCTATCTGGCGCATGTTCTGGAGGGAGCGGGGGTGCGGGTCTCGCGGCTGGCCTTTGGCCTGCCGGCGGGCAGTGCCATTGCCTATTCCGATCCCGTCACGCTGGCCCGCGCCCTGCAAGGCCGCCAGCCGGTGTGAGGACCTTTTCTAGGCATTGACCCTTTTCCGGGTATGGACTAAAGTGCCCGTTCTTAATGGCACAGCCCTCCAGTGGTGAGGGCTATTGTTTTTAGTGCGCGATGGCTGGGCAAGTTTTGAAAGCGAGGATGCAGGATGTCGAATACGGTTTTAATTGGCGCGCAGTGGGGGGATGAGGGCAAGGGCAAGATTATTGATGTGTTGACCGAGAGGTCCGACTGGGTGGTCCGCTACCAGGGCGGCAACAATGCCGGGCACACGGTGGAGATTGGCGACAAGCGTTATGTCCTGCATTTGATTCCCTCCGGCATTCTACATGAGGGGAAGCGATGCGTCATTGGCCATGGCGTGGTGGTGGACCCGCTGGCCCTGGTCCAGGAATTGGAACAACTGCGGGCCGATGGGTTGGATCCGAATGGCCGTTTTTATGTGAGCGACCGCGCGCATGTGGTTTTCCCGTATCATCGCATGCAGGATGAGTACAGCGAACTGCGCCGCGCAAAGGGGGACCAGATTGGCACCACGAAGCGAGGGATCGGCCCGGCCTATGGTGACAAGGCCGCGCGATTGGGCCTGCGGATGGGCGATTTGCTGTCGCCTGAGTTTCCCGCCTTGCTGGCGGCGCGGGTCGAGGAGAAGAATCGCGTCCTGACCGCCTTGGGTGCGCCGGCCCTGGAAACCGCGAAGATTCTTGCGGACTACCAGGAGGCCGCCCGCAAGCTGGCGCCGTTCATCCAGGACACCATCCCCCTGCTCAATGAGGCGATTCGCCGGGGCGAGCAAGTGCTCTTCGAGGGCGCCCAGGGCACCATGCTGGATATTGATTATGGCAGTTATCCCTTTGTGACGTCCTCCAGCGCCACGGCGGGAGGCGCCTGTACGGGGACGGGCGTGGCCCCCAACCGCATTGACGAAGTGGTGGGCGTGGTCAAGGCCTACACCACGCGGGTGGGCGAGGGACCCTTTCCCACGGAATTGCTGGATGAAACGGGCGCAGAGTTGCGTAAGATCGGGCATGAATTTGGGGCGACCACGGGGCGTCCGCGCCGGTGCGGTTGGTTTGATGCGGTGGTGGCCCGGTATTCGGTCATGCTCAATGGCATCAACTGGTGGGCGGTGACCAAGCTGGATGTGCTGGATACCATGAAGGTCATCAAGGTTTGCGTGGCCTATGAGTATGAAGGCAAGCGCCTGGAGCATATGCCCGCCAACATCCGCGTCCTGGAAAAGTGCCGGCCCATCTATGAGGACTATGAAGGCTGGCAGGCCTCCACCCGGGAGATCACCCGCTACGAAGACTTGCCGCCGCTGGCCAAGGCCTATGTGGCCCGGCTGGCGGAGTTGACGGGAACCCCCGTGGGCATGCTGTCGCTGGGACCCAACCGGGCCAGCACCCTGATGTTGCAACCCGCCGCTTCCACCAAGAAGGCCTCTCGGTGAAAAGCCCCGCTCCCAAGATCCCGGCGCACGTGGCCATCATCATGGATGGCAACGGGCGCTGGGCTCAACAACGCGGCTGGCCTCGCCTTCGGGGCCACCGGGAGGGGGCGGAATCCGTGCGGGCGATCTTGCGCGCTTGCAAAAAGGCGGGGGTGAAGTACCTGACGTTGTATGCGTTCAGCACGGAAAACTGGGTGCGCCCGCGCACCGAAGTCCGCGGGCTGATGACCCTGCTTCGCTCCTTCCTGCGCGGGCAGGAAAAGGAACTGCACGAAAACAAGGTCCGCCTGCGGGCGATTGGCCATTTGCAGGATTTGCCGGGGCCGGTCCTGCAGGAATTGGAGCGGGTGATGGCGGCCACCCGGCACCACGAGGAAGGCACCCTGACCCTGGCGCTCAGCTATGGCGGGCGGGCGGAATTGCTCGATGCCGTGCGCGGGATTGCCGGGGATGTCCGCGGCGGGCGCCTGGCCCCGCAGGATATTACCGAGGACACCATCCGCGGGCATCTGTATGCCCCCGACATTCCAGACCCGGACTTCATGATCCGCACCAGCGGCGAAATGCGCATCAGCAATTTCCTGCTCTGGCAGTTGTCGTATGCGGAGCTGTATGTGACCCCGGTGTTGTGGCCCGACTTCCGGGAAGGCGAGTTCTTGAAGGCACTGGAGGAATATGCGCGGCGCCACCGCCGTTTTGGGGACATCAAGTAGGGACCTGTTATGCTAAAGCACCGATTAATCAGCGGGATGATTATTGGGCCGGCATTCATCGCCGCGACGCTCTTTCTGCCGTTCTGGGCGGCGCCCCTGGTGCTGGGCCTTCTTTGCGCGCTGGCCTCGTGGGAGTTTTATGCGCTGTTGGAGGCGGCGCACATCCCCAGTTTCAGATGGGTGGGAACGCTGGGCAGCATTGCCTTGTTGCTGGCCACCTGGTTCTCCATGCGCTGTTCCGATGGGGGTTCTTGTGCCGGCGAGGTCTTGGTTCTTTTTGCTGTGACGGTGGGTGTCTTTATCCGGCAATTCCCCCAGAAGAACAACCCCAACCCCCTGGAAACCATTGCGGGAACCCTGCTGGGGGTGCTGTATGTGGGCTTTTTGCTCAACTTTATTACCCGGCTGTTGCTGGCATGGGGGTTCTCGGAGGGGCGCCTGCTGGTGCTCTACATGATCCTCGTGGTTAAGATCACCGATGTCGGCGCCTTTTTTGTGGGGTGTTCCTATGGGCGCCATAAATTGATTCCCCGCATTTCGCCTGCCAAGACCTGGGAAGGCGTCGGGGGTGGCCTGCTGGCCGGCGTGCTGGCCAGCACCGCGTTTTGGGCCATTCTGGGGGGGCGGATCGGGGTGCTCAAAATGTCCCTGCCGGATGCCCTGATCCTGGGTGTTCTGCTCTCCATTTTTGGGATTGCGGGGGATTTGACGGAGTCGTTGTTCAAGCGCGCGGCGGGCGTCAAGGATTCGGGCACGATGGTTCGTGGCATGGGCGGTGTGCTCGATGTGTTGGACAGCGTTCTCTTTGCCTCGCCGGTGTTGTATCTGTATGCCGTTTACTTTTTGAGTTCTTCCGTTCCGTAGATGTTATGGACAGATTGGAGAAAGCATGTTGATCGCGTATTTCGTGTTTATGGTTTTGTTGTTGTTTGGGATCACGATCTTTGTTCATGAGCTGGGGCATTATCTGGTCGCGCGCTGGTGCGGCATGGTGGTGGAGGTCTTTTCCATCGGCTTTGGGCCGGCGCTCTGGAAGAAAGAAATCGGGGGCATCACCTATAAAATTGGGTGCATTCCCTTTGGCGGTTATGTGGCGCTTCCGCAGATGGAGCCCGGCGCCGGGCAGAAGAAAGAGGCGAAAAAGGATACACCCGCGGAGAAAAGCGAACAGGATGAAAAGCCGGAACGGATTCTGCCTCCCATCGCTCCGTGGAAAAAGATACTGGTGGCGCTGGCCGGCGCCACCGGCAACATGATCCTGGCGGTACTCATCGCCTTCGTGGTGTATTGGGGGGGCAAATCGCATGCCCCGGTGGAGACGGAGTGCGTGCTGGGCTATGTGGAGACCAACAGCGTGGCCTATGCGGAGGGGTTGCGGATGGGGGAGATCATTGAGGCGGTCAATGGGTCCTCCGTTCACCAGTGGGATGATTTTGTCATGACGGCCGCCCTGGCCGATCATGTCCTGTTGCGCTTGCGGGGGGTGGACGGGACGGTTCGTGAGCTTCCTGTGACCACCGAACCCTTTTTGGGCGGGCGGATGGTGATGGGGCTGTATCCTCGCAATTATTGTTCCGTGCTGAAGGTCGAAGCCGGTTCCAGTGCCGAGAAGGCGGGCATTCTTCCCGGGGATACGATTGTTGAATTTGACGGGGCGGAACTGTACAGCCGAGAGCATTTGATTGATCTGGTCAACGAGGCGCGCGACCAGATTAAACCCGCCAAAATCAAGCGGCACGGGGAAGTGCTCGACATCCAGGTGCAACCGGCCTACAGCGAGGAAGTACAGCGTGCGCGCATCGGCGTGGTATTCAACACCTTCGATGTGAAAAAGCCCTGGGAGCAGATCAAGTCGCATTCCATGTTGATCGTCCGGCTCTTGAAGGCTCTGGTGACCCCCAAGGAGGCTCGGAATGCCGCCGGTGCGGTGGGCGGCCCGATCGCCATTTTCCAGATGTTCTGGCTGTACGTGCAGACCAGTTTTATCATGTCGCTCTGGTTCACCGGCCTGCTCAATGTCAACCTGGCCATTCTGAACCTGCTTCCGATCCCGGTGCTGGATGGGGGGCATGTACTATTTTCCTTGTGGGAATGGATCACGCGCCGGCCCCTCAGCGAGAGGATTGTGGGCGTTCTGGTGAATGTCTTTGCGACGCTCCTGATTGTCTTGTTTGTATTCCTGACCTACCGGGATATCGCGCGCTGGGGATCTGTTTTCTCAAAGAAAACCGCCACAACAAATCCCGTTGAAGCCGTGACAAACACCCCTCCGCCCATGGAATAGTTGAATGGCCTCTGTTCTGGGTTATGTTGTTGCTAAATAGGAGATGCCTTATGAAGAGATGTTTCTTTTGGATGAGCCTGTTGACCATGGGGATGTGGATGCTGGCCGGTTGCTCTCCCCGTGAGCCGGACGAGCGGTCTGCTCCTGTAACAGAGCCTGCCCTTGCCGCGAAGGCCGCGGAATTTGTCATCCCTTCCCTGTCGGATGATTCTGCTGAGTTGCGGCTGTCAGACTACACCGGCAAAATAGTGTTGTTGGATTTTTGGGCGACGTGGTGCCCTCCCTGCCGCGCGGAGATTCCGGACTTGAACCGGCTTTATGCGGAATGGAAGGACAAGGGGTTTGAGTTGATTGGCATGACCGTGGATCAGGGCGCGCCGGAGAAAATCAAGCAGGCGGTCAAAGGCCTCAATCTGGCCTATCCCGCCGGGTTGGCGGGCGACGATATCCAACAGCATTTTGGAGGCATTCGGGCTGTGCCCACCAAGTATTTGCTGGATGGACAGGGCCGGATTCGCAAGAAGTATGTGGGGGTTGTTTCTGAAAAACAGCTGGTGGAGGACCTTTCGGCTCTGATGCAAGAAAACACACCATGAATCGTCTCTTCTCCATAGGACTGCTGGCTTGGACCGTGGGATTTCCCTTGGCGCAAGCCCAAGGGGCGGACAGTCCTTTTGGCCTTTCCGCACAGGTTGAGGAGGCAGAGGCCGGCCCGGTGGTTCGGGTGGAGGTCACCCTTCCAGACCGGCATCACCTGTATGCCGACATGTTGTCGTTCCAAGCAGACGGGGAGCCTTGGGCCCGCGTGGATCTGGACCCCCCCATCAACGTGATGGACCCTTTTAGCGGTGAAGAAAAAGCCGTGTATGCGCGTTCATTCACGGCGATTTTGCATCCGGATCGCGGGCGGCCCTGGCCCCGGCAGTTGATGGTGAATCTTCAGGGATGTGATGATACGGTTTGCTTTTTTCCAGAGAGGCGGGTGCTGGACCTGGGGATTCCTCAAGCGGCCGGGCGAGCCGCCTTGAAGCCGGCGGCGCAGGAAGAGGCAGAAGATTGGAAGGCCCTGGCGAAGACGTTTGTCGTGCAGGGCGTGGCGGTCGGATATCTGGATCAAACGGACTTTCTGGGTTTTCTGGACCAGGCGGAGGGGCGTGAGCCTGGGGAAAACATGCACGGGCTTCGCGCCTGGGCCCGGTTGTTTGAATCCGACCCCGTTTCCTTCATGCGGCGGTTTGGCGTGGGCTGGACGCTGTTGCTGATTTTGGCTGGCGGCCTGCTTCTGAATCTGACGCCCTGCGTACTGCCGATGATTCCCGTCAATCTGGCGATTATCGGGGCGGGGGTGCGTTCCTCCTCGCGGGGTCGCGGGTTTCTGCTGGGAAGCGTCTACGGGCTGGCGATCGCGGCGGTGTATGGGTTGCTGGGATTGGCGGCCGTATTGAGCGGCTCGCAGTTTGGCTCACTCAACTCCCTGCCGTGGTTCAACCTGGCCATGGCCGTGGTCTTTGTGGCGCTGGCGCTGGCCATGTTCGATGTCTTCACCATCGACTTCACCCGCTGGCAGGGAAGCCTGGGGTCGCGCGAACGCTTGCGCGGAGGGGGGTATGCCGTGGCGCTGGTCATGGGGGCTGTGTCCGCCCTGCTGGCAGGAGCGTGCGTGGCGCCGGTGGTGATTTCCGTGCTGGTGCTGTCAGGAAATTTGTATGCGCATGGCTGGGCCGCGAGCCTTCTTCTCCCGTTCTTGCTGGGCGTTGGGATGGCCCTGCCGTGGCCGTTTGCGGGGGCGGGGCTTTCCTTTTTGCCCAAGCCGGGCGGCTGGATGGTCTGGGTCAAACGGGGGTTTGGCGCCTTCATCCTGTTGCTCGCGTTGTACTATGGCTCCGTGGCGCTCCGGGGGTTCCAAGGACCCGCCGTTTCGAGCCATGACGCCTCCTCGGAGGAGAACGTGCTGTACGCCCGTTTGGATGCTCCCGGCTTGGATGGCTGGGCGGAGGCGTTGAAGCTTTCCATGGAAACCCAGCGGCCCATTCTGCTGGATTTCTGGGCCACCTGGTGCAAGAACTGCGAGGCCATGGAGAAGACCACCTTCAAGAGGGCGGCGGTCAGGGCGCGCCTGGAAAAATATCTGGTGGTGAAGGCGCAGGCGGAACGCCCCCAGCAGGAGCCGGCCCGTCCGGTGCTGGATTCCTTTGGCGTCCGCGGACTGCCTACCTTCGTGGTGATCACGCCCTCGCCGTAGGGCCAGTGGTTTGGACGAGCCTTTCCCTCATGATTCACGGATGCCGGCATCCGGATCTTCCTGCTCTGCCGTGCCGAGGGCCGGCACTTTGGCGGAAATCTTTAGTGCGCTGAAACAACGCTCCTTGGCTTTCCAGGCAATGGACATGGTTATGGTGAACGGCAATAGCAGGGGGATCAGCGTCCAACGGGGAAGCCGGAGGGCCATATGGATCAGTTGGGGCAGGGCCGGCCCCTCATCCTGCCAAGCCCTTCTCAAGGCCTCAAACAGGATGGTCAGAGGGAGAATGGCCATGAAGCACAGCACCACCCACCGGTAAAGAAGCGTTTCCAGTTCCAGCGAGGCGGAATGGAGCAGGCGGGCCAATTCGCCGGCCAGTTGATGCACCAGAAAAAGCCCCCAAACCAAGATCATGAAAAAAAGGAGGGCGTTCACCATGTAGTATGGCTGGAAGGGCATGCGCTTCCACCAGTACAGAAACGGCGCCAGGTAGAGCTCCAGCAAAATCATCAACAGCGTTCTTCGGACCAGGATGCCCCACCGTTCTGAAAGCGGCCCGGCGTGTTGCAGAAGAAAGGCGCCGGCATAAAAGACCATCAGGCCCAGCAAAAAGGAGGGGACGCGAAACTTGGGGGAGAGGGTGAAGTCGGGGGTGCTGGTGAACAACAGGAGGCACAGGGGAATGCTCCAGAAGATACAGGAAAAACCGCGCGAAAGCCGGACCAACTGGTCCGGCAGAACCGATAAATTGCTTTTCCGGACGGCGGTTTCTGTGGAACGGCTCACATGCATGGCGGCATTATGTCGGGAGATGAGCCCAGATGCAAGAACAGCGCGACAAGCGCTTCACAGGCAGGAACCTCCGCCTGGAAGGCGAATCCGAAAAAGGTGGGTTCGTTTTCCCATCGGCAAGGCCCGGGCCACAAAGGCGAGTAAAGGTTCTGCATTCATGGGAAGAGTATGGACAGGCCCATTTCCGGTGTAAAGGCATGGCCTTGGCGGGCGGAATTTGCTATAGAGGGCGCATGAAAAACCGATTGTATCTTATGGGACTGTTTTGTTTTCTTTGGCTGGCGCGTGTGGGCGGCGGGGCTGTTCTGGGCGCTTCGGCTTTTCAAACACCGGCCGGCTGGCTGGGAATCCAATTGGACGTCACGAGTGGCCTCTCGTCTGTCCGTGTGTTTTTTGATGTGGATGGACCCTCCCGTGGCGAGCCGTCCACCGGCGCGGATTTCCTCCTGGAGGGCGGGCGCTTTTTCCGGTACCCGGAAGGCGCGACGGATTGGTCGTGGGATGAACTCCCTCCGCCCTTCATTTTGAGGGATGCCGCAACCTTGACCTATGTGCTCCCCTCCATTCCCTTTTCGGGCAGGGTCCGCTGGTTTGTGCAGGCCATGCGTCCAGACTGGTCGCCCGCGGGGCGTTTCCCCGAGAAGGGCGTTCTGGAATTTTCGGCAGGCGCATTGCCTGTGGAACCGCTGGCCGCCCGGGTGGCGCCAGTGAACCTTCAGGAACTGCTGGCCCGCCATCCTCGCACGCTGAGTTTTCGTGTGGAGGCTGAAATCAAGGATCGAATCTGGACGGACGCCGGTTCGGATGCTGGGCTGGCCTGGCGGGCGGCGGCGCTGGAAGAACCTGTTTCTTTTTGGATGGGCCTGGTGGATGCCGCCAGCGGAGCGCAGGCGGAACTCAAGTTGAGCAACCCCTCTGCCAGTGGAGAGTGCTTGCGGTGGATGGGCCGCGAGTTGGAAACGGATTGGATCGTGATGGCCGAGCCATCCGGCCAGGGAGGGGATTGGATGTTCACAGTCCAGCTTTCCTCCGAGGAAGACCGGTGCCTGCGCTTGGGCGTTGGTGTGTCCTTGAATCCCGAAGGCTGGGACTGGCACGATGACGTTCGCATGGTGCGCCGAGTGGTGGGGCATGAGGGTGTGATGGAAAATGTGATGCCGGTTTCCTGGGGTGCAAAGGGCCGGCAGTCCGTGTATCCCATCGGGGTCATCAGCCGCACCTCGGGGGTGCTGTCTGTTGAAACAGACCTCTCGGAACCGCGTGCCTTTGTCCTTCAGGCGGATCCGGGCCGGTCCTTCTTTGGAGTGTGGTATGATGTGGCGCTGACCCGCATGACCTCCAATTTTCCGGGGCGCGCCGCTTTTCGATGCGCCTTCCGATCTTGGAAAAATCCCGCCATGCCTTTTCGGACGGCCTTGGCCGGACTCTATAAGCGCACCGCTTTCTTTGAAAAAAGCCCGGCGCTCCCGATGGGCGCTGGCCTGATGGCCCCCGCGTTTCCCCAGCTTTCCAATGCCGCTGATTATGGATTTGCCTGGTGGTGTGAGGAGGAGGCCTCCCCGCGGGATGCCTCATGGCCACAGGGGCCGGTTCTGGGGATTGTCAAAATGGCCCCCGCCCTTTTTCAGGCGTTCGTTCCTCCAGGGTTCCCGGTCGAGGCGGCGGCTGTCGAAGACCTGATGCGCCTGTTGTCCTCCAAGGGGGACGCGGGGCAACGGGATTCAGCGGCTTCGGCCTTGCTGAGCGCCGCACGAGCGCCGGGCGGGGTGAGGCAGATTCATTTGCCGGAGAGTGCGGATGCGTCCCGGGCCTGGATGGAGCTGAATCTGGATCCCGAGCTGGCTGTATCGCCCGCGCTTCCGGTGAGCCGCGCCATGACAGAATGGCGCCGCATCAGCGAGGAAATCAAGAGGGGGCGGGGGACGGGGTTTCTGCTGGATGCGATCTCCTCGCTTTCCGCCCTCGATTACCAGGCGCCGGCCCTTGCCGTGGCGGACTATCCCTGTGTGTTTCAGGCAGGCCTTTTTCATCCGGCCGTGGCCACCGCTTTCTCGGCGGTGGAATATCTTGCGCCGCTTTCCGGGTTTCTCCGGGAAAAGGGCCTGCCCTTGATGGGCGCCGTGGAGGGGCCGGCTCATCCTTTTATCTTTCCTTGCCTGTCGGCCGCTGTCGGGAAAATTCCTGCCGGGCCCGCTGGACGCTATGCGGATCCGCCCGATTCCCTGCTGAATTATTACCGGGCCATGATGGGCAAGAAGGCCATGATGTTGCGGGTTCAGCCGGAGCTCAGCCTGTTTTCTTCCAATGCGGTGCAACGGTTTTTCATGGACAGCCTTTTTCTGGGGTTCTTGCCCAGCCTGGAGGTTGCGGAGGGGTCAACGCAGGCCTTGGCCGAATGGCTGGAGAGGGAAGGTGCGGCCTGGAGAACGTATCTTCCCTTGATTCGGCGTCTGGCCGAGGCGGGTTGGAACCCGCTGGGCGCGCTGGGGGTGCAGGCCGGGGAGGATGTTCAAATCGAAGCCTTTGGCTCTCTGGGCGGGATTCGGCACCTCACGCTGAAAAATCCAGGATCCTTCTCCGAGGCCGTTCTGCGCGTTCCTGTAAAGGGCCGGGAATTTTTGGTCAGTCCCTTGACCGCCCGTGCGGAATGGCTGTGGGCTGAGGGGGAGGCCGGTGTGGCGTCTTTTCGCATTCCTCTGCGGGCCGGTGAGGTCGAGACGCTTGACCGTGTTCCGCTGGCCAGCGCCCAGGACGAACTGTTATTCCTGAAGAGTTGGAAGGCCCCCTCGGGGGCGCCTGAGGCGTGCGTAAAAAATGTGCAATCGCTGTTGCAGGAAGCGCCCTTGAACGCCGTCTGCCGGGTAGCCTGGCCCTGGCCTTCCGTGAAGGGCCAGGAGAATGTGGTTCGCCTGCAGGTGGTGAATACCGGTCAACAGCCGCTGGAGGTCCGCGAATTGAAAGTCATTTCCAGCCGCCACTACCGGCCGTTTGAACAGCAGGACCAACAAGTGGCAGGAGGCGTCTCCGGGATGTTGGAAGGGTTTTATACGGACGAGGACGAGGAGGCCGATCGCTGGCTAGAAGTGCAGTGGGTGCTTGTGAGGGGGGCTGACACCGTATTCTGCTCCCGCTTGATTCATCCGGACTGGGTGCCGCCTGTTGAAGTCAGCGCGCCATGCACCCGGATTGAGGCAACGGGTGATACCGCCTTTCTCCCTCTGCAGATACAAAATCATTCCCGCAAGGAGCAACGAGTTATTCTGCGGTATGAGGGGGATTTCAAGGGTGGGCGCTTGGAGGTTTTGGTTGCGCCGGAATCGGTCAAGCCGGTTGAACTGACGGTGAAGGCGGGCCGAAGCCGTGAAGGCCAGATGTTCGTGAAGGCGTCCGTGGCGGATCAGCCTGTTTTTCAGGGCTGGTACGAAGTCTTTTTCCGGCAGGATTGAATCCGCGGCCCAGATGCGGTATCCTGATCCCCTTTATGGAATGGAGCAGATATGACCGATTTGTTTGGTAAAATATTGGCCGGTGATCCGGCTGTGATGGCTCGCGGAGCCGCAAAATGGGCCGCCCAGCCTGTGGATTGGGAGCTGACGGACGGCAATGGCTGGGGTGCCCCCCGCAAACAGAGGACCATTGCCCGGTCCGTAACGCTCAAGGGTCCCGGCACCTTTTTTGGCAAAAGCACGCGGACGGTCACCTTGGAACCTACCGACATTGAAGGCTGGTGGTTTGACCGGGTGGATTTGCCGGATTCCCTGCCGGTGCGCGTTTCGATCCGCAACGTGTGGACCACGGGGCTGGTGGTGAGCAACATTGTGTTGCGCAGTGGATCGCCTCACAACTACATCCGCATGGTGGAGCATATTATTGCGCTCAAAATGGGGTCCGGCATAGACAACCTGATGATCCGGATTGATTCTGGCGATCCGCCGCTGTTTGACCGGGGGAGCCTGGATTTGGTGGAGGCCCTTGAGTCTGCCGGCGTGAGAGAGCTGGACCGCCCCGTTCAGATGGTTACCGTCAAGGAGAAGGTGACCGTGGGCGGACCCAATGGCGGATTTCTGACCCTGGCGCCTTGTTCCGCGGAGCCGGCCTCCCTGAATCTGGATTGTGCCGTGGACTTCAAGACGGCCATTCGAAAACAGCGCATCCGGTTCCCCGTGAATTACAAAAATTTCAAATACGGCGCAGAAGCCAGAACCAACACGTCGGCGGTGAAGATGCTGTATTGCCGCACCATTGGGAAGCTGTTTGCGGATATCCGGAATCTGGGATACACCACGGAAAACATCCTGATTGCGGGCCGGTTTGGGTATTACAACAAACCCCGGTTGATCCACGAGGGCAAGTCGCTCGAAGCCGCTTGGCATCGGGCCGTGCTGGATTTGCTGGCGGCGATTGCCCTGATTGATGAAGGGCAATTTGTGGGCGGCATCGTCTCTTACAAGGCGGGCCATTCCCTGGATGTGGAGATGATCCGCCACCTCTACAAACAAAAATTGCTGAAGCGTTTGTAGCACGCGAAATGACCCTGGCGGCCCCGTTTTTCCTCGCAGGATCGTGATCACACCTTTTTTAATGGTCTGATAAAGCGCAGGACAGGCGTTTTTTTCCATGCCGTATGCCTGGAGCCTTAAGCCTGGCGGGAGCGCAGGATGGCGGCCATGGCGGATCGCTCCATGTGCGAGGCCTGTGTGGAGACCGCGAAATCCGTTCCGGAAACCGCGCCGGGGGCCAGAGCGGCATTCCGGATGACGCGGGCCTTGGCGGCGGTGGCCTCCGGCGTGGCGGCGGGCATGGTGTTGACCTCGGTATAGCCGCCATCTGCATAGAGCCGCCCGTCAGGACCGGCCTTGTAGGAGTAGCGAACCGCGCCTCCATACGGCCCCAGCGCGGCGGCATGGCTGGCCTCATGATTGCGCACATACCGGTCGCGCTCCTGAAGACGCTCCAGTTCGCGGTTCTCGCTTTCGTTGAGCGCGGGCCGAAGCTCCGCCTTGGGCGGCGCCGGCAGGCGGGCGGAAGACACCACCCCCGTGTTCCGGCGCATATCCGCCGGGCGATCGTTCATGTTCTGAATGGACAACGAAACTTCCATGGCACAACCCAGGACAACAAAAGGCTGTTTGGAATCTACTATATGCCCCAGGCCGGATTCTGTTAATTGGATTTTCAATCCAGGGGCGGCGTCAGCCAGGAGCGCAAAAAACGATAATAATGGGGCGCCCCGCCAGGTTCTTCAGGACCAAGCTCCTGTGAAAGCACGCCCCACCCGCCCTCAAATTCAGCGTCTGACAGCGCCGCTTGATTGGTGCGGGATTGCATAAACGTCCAGGGGGATGCCTCCAGCAGGTTTGTACATGTCCAAACGGAATCCACTACGGACGCTCCGCCCTGAGCCGCCGCCTCCAAGCGCAACGTTCCGCCCGCGGAAATGGCCAGACGCCCGGCCACGTTGGAAGAAGCCTGATCCAGCACGCCCGCCAGCAATTCCACGGAACCATACACCGCCCCGTTGGGCACATTCGTCAATTCCGGAAGCGAGAGCCAGCCGCCACCCGCGATCAAGGTCCGCAGGTTGGTCACGCAGGCATACTCCTGCCCGCCCGGAACATAAGCTCCCTCCACGCGGACGCGAACCGAATAAACCCGCCCGGTATCCGACGGCCCCACCCAGGAAAACCGCAACTTGTTGGGGCCACTCACGGAGGCCAGCGACGGATTGGACACCGACAGAAATCCGTGAAAAATTGTTTCGCTGGACGGAGGGCGCGCGTCTGTGGCCAGCTCTGTTCCATACGGGGCGGAATGAATCTTCAAGGCCGGACGCCCCGCGGGCACGGAGGAATTTGTCCAACCCTGGTCAAAAGGATCGGCGCCCGTCTCTGTTGCGCCTGGAATATGCCGCGCCACCCAGCGGGTGGGGGTCAAGGAACCGCTTGTCCGCCCATCGGTATTGGCAACTTCCACCACGTCCATCGCCGCGGATCCCGCTACGCGGGCGAGATGCGCTAGCGTTCCAATCGAGGCCTTGGTGAAGGCTGTGAAATACGGCAGATTGAGCGTGGCGAGCCGATCGTTCGTGGTGTGGTAATGGGGGGTGAAATCATAATCATCCTCGATGCCAAGAATTGCCGGGTAACCTTGGTTCCAGAAAGGATAATGATCGCTGTACGAAACGCCATCCGCCCGCAAAACCGGGGTCAACTGTCCGGACAAGCCATAGAGCGCCACGACATTTGTAAAAATGGAATAGATCTGCAGATCGGCGGCATAGCCGGGATTGGAGTCTGCTCGCGTGTGAATCTCCAGCACTGGACTCGCGTCCGAATCCCACGCGATCATGTCCAGATTCAGCACCGCCACAATCTGATCGCCCGCGGCGGCGCAGTAGGCGGCATAGCGCTCGCTTCCCAACAAACCCTGCTCCTCGCCGGTGAACAGCACATAGCGGATGGTGCGCTCAAAACGAAGCCTCGACAGCAATTCCGCCGCCACCAAGACCGCCGCTGAACCGCTGGCATTGTCATCGGCGCCAAATGCAAGAGCCCCGGAAGGCATGTTGTCTATATGCGCTGTAATCAACACCACCTCGGAAGAGGCAGAATTACTCGCCTGTGCTGCGACTACATTCCGATTGGTATAAATAGTCCCATCGTAAGACCCGTTGGTCCAAGAATGATAAAACGTGTTCAACCCTAGGCTGGCGAACCGGTCATACGCATACGCCGTAGCCCTCTGAATCGGAACGCCGGAAGAGGTGTGCCGGGTTCGGATGTTGGTGTACGAGCCACCCGCCAGCGCCGGGGCCTCGCCGCTGAGTTCGGCCACGTGGCGGAACAGATTGGTCGTCAACACACGCGCCAGCTTGTCCGCCACCAGCGGGGAATAGGTCACCGTCTGCAATCCCGGGCCAGGCTCCTCGCCCTGCGCCAGCGGATAAGGTGGCCGCCAAGCCAGGGGCGCGGCGCTCAAACGCGACAGCGCAAATCCCGCCTCGCTCAGCCGTTCCCAGTCGCCGGGCGCGATTCGCACCAGCCAATTTCTTCCCTCATCGAAAAGAATGGAATCCGCCGCAAGCGCTTGGCGTGCGCCCGCCCGCCGCTCCCGGATCAAGGCGTAGTGATCTGGGCCCATGAAACGGTCCAGAATCTGATATGGCCAGCCCGTGCTTTCAAGTTGCTCGCGCCGCGCCACCACCAGCAGATCATCCGTTCCATCGCGGCCTGGAAGAAAGGCATGGACATCCACGCTCAACGTTTGCACAGGCCCCGCCACCTCCATGCGAGCCAGCAGAAGGCCTGGGCCCTCTCCGTCAGAGCCACTCGCCGCAACCAGACCCAGCAGGACGTGTGCCAGCCAGAACACACCCCGTGTTTTCATGTTCACATGAGAACTTTTCATGCCCTACAGGATACCCTGTTTGTGCGCGAACGTATGCGGCAACCGATGAGCCTATTCCCCGATGATCTTCACCAGCACGCGCTTCTTGCGCTTCCCGTCAAACTCGCCATAAAAAATTTGCTCCCATGGGCCAAAGTCCAGCTTGCCTTCGGTCACCGCCACGACCACTTCGCGCCCCATGACCTGGCGCTTGAGATGGGCATCCGCATTGTCCTCATACCCATTATGGGCGTATTGCGCGTGCGGCTTTTCAGGGGCCAGCTTCTCCAGCCACGCCTCGAAGTCGGAATGCAATCCGCGCTCATCGTCGTTGATGAACACGCTTGCGGTAATGTGCATCGCATTGACCAGCACAAGGCCCTCGCGAATGCCGCTTTCCGCCAGGCACTGCTCAATCTCCGGGGTGATGTTCTCAAAGCCCCGCCGGGCGGGAATGTTGAACCAAAGCTCTTTTCGATAGGATTTCATATTGGCCATTGGCTTTTTTCCCTTTCCCAACAATGCTCAGGTCCGGCTGTCCACGCCGCGTTCGAGTTCGCCGTGTTTGCGCAACTCGCGTTTGAGGATTTTGCCGGCGGCGTTTTTGGGGAGGCTTTCCAAAAAGACGACTTTCCGGGGCACTTCGTGCCGGCCCAGGCTGTCGCGGCAATGCTGGCGGAGGGCGGCGGCCTCGGCCTGGGCGCCCGGTTTTAGCGCGATGAAGGCAACGGGGATCTCTCCGTGCAGGTCGTGCGGTTCGCCCACGACGGCGGCCTCGCGCACGGCGGGATGCTGGTAGAGGATCTCTTCGATGACGCGCGGATACACGTTCATGCCGTTGACGATGATCATGTCCTTCTTGCGGTCCACGATGTAGAAGTAGCCGTCATCATCCTCGGTGCCCAGGTCGCCGGTGCGGAACCATTCTCCGAAGAACGCCTCTTTCGTGTCGTCCGGCAGTTTCCAGTAGCCCTTCATGACGTTGGGGCCTTTGACGCAAATCTCGCCCATCGTTCCATGCGGGACTTCCTGCCCCTGTTCGTCGAGGATTTTCATTTCGACGCCGGGCACGGGCAGTCCGACGGAGGCGGGTTTGCGTTGCCCGCCGATGGGATTGACGCAGGTGACGGGGGAGCACTCGGTGGGGCCATCGCCTTCGTAGATGAGTTTGCCGAAGCGGGCCTCGAAGCGGTTCATGATCTCGACGGGAAGGGCCGCGCCGCCGGAGATGGCATATTTGAGCGAGGCCAGCTTCCCGGCGTGCTCCTCGGGCATGTGGAGGAGGGAGGTGTACATGCTGGGGACGCCCATGAAGTGGGTGGCCTGGTGGGTGTGGATGGTGGTGGCCACGGCGACGGGATCAAACTTGGGCAGGGGGATGATTTTGCATCCGTTGAACAGGGGGAACAGCAGGCAGGCGGTGGCCGCAAAGGCATGGAACATGGGCAGGGCGACCACGAACGCATCCTCGCCGGGGGACACCTGCATGGCTTGTTCAACGCTCCAGGCATTGGAGGAGAGATTGCGGTGGGTGAGCATGGCTCCTTTGGGGTGTCCCGTGGTGCCGGAGGTGTAGAGGATGGCGGCCAGATCTTCGGCGGGGTTCAGGCCAGGGGTTGGCACGGGGGCCGTCGAGGCCAGCAGGTCCCTGAACAGAAGGTCGCAGGACGCCTCTTTTTGTGCGCCGATGCAGACGGCGAACTCCAGTTGAGGAACCAGGGGCCGAACAGCTTGGACGGAAATGCCAAGCAGATCGGTATAGATCAGGCCCCGCACGCCGGCATTGTTGAGGATGAAGGCAATCTCCTTGGGGTTGAGCAGGAGGTTGACGGGCACCACAACGGCGCCGGCCTTGAGGATGCCGAAATAGGCGAGCGCAAAGGCATCGGAATTGATGGCATAGAGGCCGATGCGGTCGCCTTTTTGGATGCCGCGGGCGGCCAGGCCGGCGGCGATACCGTCCGTTTGCCGGCCGAAGGTGGCATAGTCCGTGGTTTGCCCATTGAAGGAAAAGGCGGGCCGGGCCGCAAAGCGTTGGACGCTTGCGGCCAGCCGTTCGATCAGGGACGGAAACTCAATACTCGTATTCACTGCCACCGATGAACTCCCTCAAGAGGGACCGTTTGGGGACGGGGCTGTCGTCGGCGACTTCCGCCAGCGGGTTGAGCATTTCGAATACGCGCTTGGCGCGGATGTAGGCATCCTGCCGCTTGGGTTCATCCTTGAACTGCGCCATGGCCTCGGGGAAATGCTTGAAGAGCTTGGCCTTGAGGATGGGCAGTTCGAAGGGCATGGCGCTGTTGACGAGGTAGTCCACGGTGCCGATGAAGGGGATGATGTTTTTCAGCTCGCTCCGCCGGACGTAATGCCAGTGGGTGAGGGTCTGGACGGGCTTGAGGTTGCGGTGCCAGCTGTCGCGGATCATGCGGCGCAGGAGTCGGTTGTCGGCCCAGCGCATGAAGATGCCATCGGCATTTCGGAGCTGGCCGAGGGTTTCGATGTAGAGCTTGAACTTCTTGGAGGCGGGGATGCTCTTGGTCATGTCGCCATAGAGCCCGTGGAGGCTGTCAATGAGCAGGATTTGGTTGGGCTTGAGGCTCAGCTCATGGACATCGAGCTTGCGCTTGCCGGTCTTGAAATCATAGTGGGGGGTCCGGATGGTTTTGCCGTCGAGCAGGTCCACGAGGTGCTGGTTGATGAGTTCGAGGTCCAGGGCCTGCGGGGTCTCATAGTCGTAGTCCCCAAATTCATCCTTGGGATGCATTTCGAGGTCGTAGAAGTAGTGGTCAATATTGATGGCGGTGAACTCCATCCCAATGGCCTTGAGCTTTTCGCTGACCTTGATGGTGGTGGTGGTCTTGCTGGAGGAGGAGGGGCCGGCAATGATGGCGATGCGGATCTCGGGGAGGCGTTCCATGATCTTGGTGGCGCCGAGGGCCACTTCGTCATCGTAGCGGCGTTCGCAATCCTGGATCAGCTTCGGGAAGTGCCCATCCGCGATGATCTTGTTGAGGTTGTCCACCGTCTCGCACTTGTGGTCCATGTTCCAGCGCAGGACCTCATAGATCTTCTTGTAGGGGATGTTGTCGGAGGTTTCAAAGGAGTACATCCGGGCGGCGCGCTCCTGGGCGCGGGCATGGCGGTAAATGATGAAGGAGCGGGCGGTCTTGACGTGGCCGGCATTGATCAGCGTGGACTCGACGATGTCCTGGATTTCCTCGACGGAGGGGATGGCCTTGGCCCCATAGCTGTCCACGAGGACCTTCTCCACCTCGATCGCCAGTTTTTCGGCGGTGTCGCGGTCGCTTCCGCCGACGGACGCGGCGGCCTTGAAGATGGCGGTCGTGATTCGGTCGCGATCATAGGCAACCGTGTTGCCATCCCGTTTGACGATCTTCGTGATGGGGCATGCACTGGCGCTCATGGAGCCTCCTGTTTTTTTTTATGTTAATCGCCGAATTCGAGGAAGCCCTCCAGCTTGCGGATGCGCGTGGGATGGCGCATCTTGCGCAGGGCCTTGGCCTCGATCTGGCGAATGCGTTCTCGCGTGACAGTAAACTTCTTGCCGACTTCCTCGAGGGTTCTGGAGTAGCCATCGGCCAGCCCGAAGCGGAGGGTCAGCACTTCCTGCTCACGCTCGGTCAGGGTGTGCAGGACGTCCTGCAGGCGGTCCTTGAGCAGGCTGTACGCCGTCATCTCAGAGGGGTTTTCCGCGCTCTTGTCCTCGATGAAATCGCCAAAATGCGTGTCGTCGCTGTCGCCGACGGGGCTTTGCAGGGAGATGGGCTGTTGGGCCATCTTGAGGACGGCGCGCACGCGGTCCACGGGGAGGGTCATCTCCTCGGCCACTTCCTCGGGGGTGGGTTCGCGCCCGAATTCCTGGACCAGTTGCTTCTGCACGCGCATGAGCTTGTTGATGGTCTCGATCATGTGCACGGGAATGCGGATGGTCCGGGCCTGGTCGGCGATGGAGCGGGTGATGGCTTGGCGAATCCACCAGGTGGCGTAGGTGCTGAACTTGTAGCCGCGCCGGTATTCAAATTTTTCGACCGCCTTCATCAGTCCCATGTTGCCTTCCTGGATGAGGTCGAGGAAGGAGAGGCCGCGGTTGGTGTATTTCTTGGCGATGCTGATGACCAGGCGCAGGTTGGCCTCGACCATTTCGGTCTTGGCGCGCAGGCCCTTGCGGAGCCAGGTTTTGAGATCCTTGTATTTGACGTCAAACTCCTCAGCGGTCATCCGCTGGTCCAGCTCCATCTTGTGAAGCTTCTTTGTTTCTTCCAGCAGGCTGTCCGTCTTGGCCTTGCTTTTGACGCCGGTCTCCAGCTTCTTGATGGTTTTCTGAAGGGTGGTGAACTGGTGGTGGCATTCGTCAGCAATGGTGACAAAGTCCTCCACGGCCTTTTGCTTGAAGTGGAGCTTGTCGAACACCGCGGCCACCTGGTCACGGCTCTGCTCAAACGATTTGAGCGCCTTGGCGCGGGCTTCCTTGCTGAGGCGCGTCTTGTGGCATTCGGTAAATTTCTTGGCCGCCTGCTCCTGCAGTTTCAGGATGGTCTTGGCGATGGCCGGGGCGGCCTTGAGGTACTTGTCGCGGCTGTCCACATGCTTGTCGCTGATGATGCGGTCAAAGCGTTCGCGGCCCTGGTCGAGCCGTTCGATCATGCCCAGGTAGGCCTGGCTGGCGAAACCAAAGCGGTTGAAGAGATTGCGGGCGTTGATCTCCGCCTCCTCGATGCGCTTGGAAATCTCGACTTCCTGCTCGCGGGTCAGCAGGGGCACCTGGCCCATTTGCTTGAGGTACATGCGGACGGGATCGTCGAGCACATCCACACGCTGGGCCTGCCGGGCGCGCTCCTCTTTTTCCATCTGGGTCTTGAACTTCTGCTCGTCGGATTCCTCGATGATCTCGATATCCATGCCGCGCAGAAGGATCAGGATGCCCTCGAATTCCTCCGGACTGAGGACGCTCTCGGGCAGGGCCTCGTTGATGTCGTCGTACGTCAGGTATCCCTGATCGCCGGCCATCTTGATCAAATCCTTGATCTTGCTGTTGCGCTCGTCGCGGTTCACCTTGAGCTGGACTTCGCCTTCTGCGTTGGGGAGGATGTTCACAGGCAGGTTTTTCTCCGCCTTCGCTGGTGGAGCGGGGGGTGCGTCCGGCTTCTTTTTGTGCTCCGCCTTGTCCTTTACAGACTTGGCCGGAGGAGAGTTCTTGCTCTTTTTGCTTGTTACAGTCTTCGCCATAGTTTCCCCAGAAATAGACAGAAAAATCCTATCATACCTACAAAGGTCAAAGACTATTTCCATTTTCGGCCTTCCCGTCAAGAGCAACCGTGAAAATAATAGGGCTGGCCTTTTGGAGAAATCCATGAATGGGAGCGGTTTTGACTGGGATTTTCTGGCCTGACGATGCGGATCAGGCGGGTTCTTCGACTTCGCAAATATGGCAGGCTTTTTCCCAGCCGTGTTGAAGAGTCTTGATATCCAGGGTCATTTGTTTGCACTGGAGGTCCAGGAGTTCCTTTGCCTCGCCTTCCGCAGACTGCATTTTCAGCCGGATTTCGCGGCGCTGTTGTTCCAAGTGTTTGCGCCAAAGAAGCTTGATGAGCTGTTGAACGGCGGCTTCCGGGGAGTTATCCTCGCCCATGAGCTTGCGCTGTGGAAGCTGAATCTTGGCGGCCAGGCGGCGGCATTCGTCGGTTTCGTCGCCCAACAGGGCGATCAGGTTCCACTGGGGATCCTCCTCCGGGCGGTTGAGCAGGTGGCGGATGATGCATTGGCAGGTGGGGTCATTCAGCAGGTTTAAGGGCAGATGCTGGCGGATCAGAGGGGCGGTTTCCGGGTGATCAGAGAGCAATTCGGCCAGCGTAACCTCTTCATGGGGGTGTGCGGCCGGTTTTTCGGGGGGGGCGGCGGCTTCATCGGTGGCGCGGGAGACCGGGCCTCGCAGGAGGGGGCGCAGATGCCGCTGAAGCCGGTCGGCGGGCATGGACAACCGGCTGGCCGCCTGCTGGAGCAGGTGTTGTTGCTGAACTTCGCTGGCGGCGCAGGCGATGGTTTTCAAGACCGCGTTGGTGACGCGCATCAAGCCGTCCTCCTTGCGGAGGTCTTCGCGGGTCTGAAGAACGTTGATTTGGAAATCCACGATCCCCTGCGCCTGGTCGAGCACCTTTTGGAAGGCCTCAGGCCCCTGCCGGCGGATCAGGGTGTCGGGATCTTCGCCCTTGGGCAGAGCGGCCACCTGGAGGCTCAACCCGGCGGCCAGGAAGATCTCGGCCGCCGCCACGGCGGCCTTCTGGCCGGCGTTGTCGGAGTCGAGGACGAGGATCACCGCATCGGCGTACCGCTTCAATAGCCGCGCATGCTCTTCCGTGATGGCGGTGCCCTGCGAGGCTACGACGCCCGTAAAACCGGCGCGGTGACAGCGGATGCAGTCAATCTGGCCCTCGCAGAGGATGGCGGTATGGGCGTCAATGATCGCCTTGCGCGCGCGGTCGAGGGCAAAGAGCATGCGCCCCTTGCGGAACAGCACGGTTTCGGGGCTGTTGACATATTTGGCGGCCTTGTCGTCCTTGACCAGGATGCGCCCGCTGAAGGCGATGATGCGCCCGGACTCGTTGCGGATGGGGAACATCAGGCGGTGGCGGAAGCGGTCGTAGTGGCCGGGCCGGGCCGGGTCGTCCGACTTCATCAACAGGCCGCAGGCCTCCATTTGCTCAAAGGTATAGCCCTTGGTCTTGGCCAGCTTGAGCAGGGGATTGCCGGGCGGGGCATACCCGATGAGGAAATCCTTGCGGCATTCGTCATCCAACTCGCGCGAGGCCAGGTAATCGCGGGCGGGCTGGGCCTCTTCCATTGTATTCAGGCACCGGTGGTAAAAGAGGGCGGCCTCCTCGTGAATCTTGTAGAGCAGATCCTTGTTGACCTCCTGCCGCTCCTCCGCCGTGTACTGGAGCGGGATGCCGGCCTTTTCCGCCAGCATGCGCACCGCCGTCATGAAATCCACCCGCTCATGCTCCATGACGAACTTGAAGACGTCGCCCCCGGCGCCGCACCCGAAGCAATGATAAATCTGGCGCTGGGGATTGACGTGGAACGAGGGCGTCTTTTCCTTGTGAAACGGGCACAGCGCCTTGAGGGTGGACCCGATCCGCTTGAGCTGGAGATACGAGCCCACCACGTCCGCGATGTCATTATGCATGCGGATGGTTTCGAGGACGTCTTTGGGGACAATGGGCATGGCTACTCGTCCACATCGTGGAGGGGCGGCGGCTCCTCGGCTTCGGGCTCTTCCTCCGAGGGCCCGCCTTCCTCCCCGCCGCCCGCCGGCAGTTTCAACACGGGATATTTTTCCGAAAGCTCTTCATAGACCGGCCCCAGCGTGTCCGCCAGCGTGCGGCCCGCCATCGAGTTCTCCGCAAAGACCCGCCGCAGGGTTTCGTTGGGCCACATCCCCAGCAACAAAATCAGGGCCGACGCAAAAAATGCATATTTCAGCAGGCCGGCCAGCGCCCCGCCGATGCGTTCAATGTTCCCCCGGAACGTGAATTCCATCAGGTGCCGCAACACCAGCCGCAACAACAGCATCGCCAGCCACGCGCCGGCCAAAATGCCCACAAACGCCGCCACCGGCGCGGCCGCCCCCTCCAGCCGCGTCTTCTCCAGCAGGAACTCGCTCGCCGGCTGGTAGTAGTACCAGCCTGCAAAGAGTGCCGCGCCCGCGCTGATCAGCCCCGCCAGCTCCCCGGAGAGCCCCCGCTTCCAGCCCGTGAACAGGCCGGTCAGCAGAATCGCCAACAACACGAAATCCACCGCATTATACTGCGCCACTGCGTCCATCGGACACGTCCTTTCCTCCGCGTTTCCCCGCCGAATGAAAATCTTCCAACCCTTGGAACTTTTTTTCGCGATTTTTCCAAGGGTTGGAAAAGTGGGATGAAATTTTTCCAATGATTGGAAAACCTGCCGGGCGGAGCAAGACATTTCGGAATTGTTTTTGAAGCGCCCGCTCCTCCGTCATCCTGAACCCCGTCAAGAGATCTCCTGCCGCCCGTTTCTAGTGGCTCGAGACGGGCGGAAACGGCGCGAGATGACCCGGCGGCATCTGGGATGACGCCCCAGCGGCGGTTATTGGAACGTGATGCTGGAGAGATCGAACCCGCCCGTCACGATGCGCAGTTCAATCGTCTGGGGGCCTGCCGGCAGGCTGATGTTATTCAAGGTGACGTTCCTCCAGGACTCCCATCCTCCGGACGAAGGGACGGAGACGATGGAGGAGATCGCGGTGCCATTGCGATAGAGGCGGAACTGTCCGGCGTTGGAGGGGCTGGCGGTGCGAAGAATGATTTTGTACTTGCGGGTGGATTGCACGTTCACGGCATATTTCAACGATTCACCATTGGCGGTCCAAGCCACTTTGTAGCCACAACCATCGGAGGTGGTGGTGATATCCACCCCGTCATTGCGGTAGGTCCAGCCCTGATTCCAGGATGAGATCCCGTTTTCGTTCCGGGAATCTGCATCGGCGTAGGCGATGCCGTTCGCCCCCACATTGTAATTGACGCAATACAGTTTGCCGGGCGCTGTGGCGGATACAAAGGGCTCGCCGGCTCCGGTCCCGAAAGACGAACTCAAGAGGGATGCAAAATAGCCGGGCTCAAAATCACATTGAGCGGTGGCCAATCCAGCGGCCATTTGCATCAGGCCTGTTCGGGCGCGAACGGCATCTATGGGGCTGTCCCGGAAGTTGTCGATCACGTATTGGTAATCCGGTGTGATGCCGGCGGAGAAGGCCGCGGAAATCGAGGAGACTTTTTTTGGAGCCCACCAGCACCAGCCAATCTGGCTGGCTTCGAGCAGTTGCCGCATTTGGAAAAACCAATCGTTGGAATTTTCGCCGGTCTCGGTCAGGCAAAGCGGAATGTTGTATTGGGTGGAAGCCTGAACGAAAGCGGAAATGGAAGCCGGGGCGGCCGCGCACCAGTATTTATGGAATCCGATGGCCATATTGGAATCCCACGCCGGCACCAAGCCCTCCACCGATGAAGCAAAGTCATTGCCGGATACAAAGACGATATGGTTGGCATCCACCTCACGAATAGCGCTGGTGATCTGGATCAGCAAGTTGCGCAGATCGGAGATGGGCACAGCGGAGGGAAGGCAAGGCTCGTTGACCAATTCGTAGCCGATGATGGCTGTCTCGTTGGCAAAAAAGGCGGCAATGGCCCTCCAAATATCGGCCGTGCGCTGTTTGTTGAATTCCGGGGTGCGTCCGGTCCGGTTGAAATATTCCTGATTGAATTCCCACAAGCAGGCCACCCCCGTTTCCAGCCAGTTTTGCGCCGTGTCGCTCCAATACCAAAAGCGGTGTTCAGGATCGGCGATGCCGTCGTGCGATTGGCCTCCGGGACAACTGTGCATGTCCAGAATAACCGCCAGCCCATTGGTCTTGCAGAGCTGAACGAGCTGGTTGAGTTTTTGAAGCCCGTTGGGATCAAGGGTCCCGGGGGAATCCTCCGGGCTGATCAAGCGATAATTGAAGGGGATTCGGATGGTGTTGAAGCCTTCAGCGGCCAGGGCGGCGAGGTCATCGGCGGAAAACAGATTGGCTTCATAGGCATTCCAGAAGGCCTGTGCATCCGCGTCGTTCCCCAGAATTTCGCGGACGCGCGACCTGATGCTGGAGGGATTGTTCAAGTGGCGCCAGTGCACATCGCCCAAGTGCAAGGCATAGGCTTCGGGATTCAGGAGAAAGCTCAAGGCCATGCCACGGATTAGAAATGGATCGCCACCGGGAGAAACAATGGACCGGTTCTCACAGTGATAAAATGGCTGGGCCCATGCAGAACAGCTGACAGCAAGAGCCAGCACGGAAAACAGAACAAATGAAGATCGTTTAAACATCATCGCCTCCATAGATGGGTTTGGATCAGTTCGGACAACATGAGCTTTCTGACAAACAACAGGGACCGTTCCCAATTTGAAGCGTACAGAAGCAGGATTGTTTTGTCAATAGGCAAACCGCATAAAGCCATTTTTTGATGTTTCAAGCCTTTTTCGCCTGTTTTGCCGGGTGAGAAACTTTCTTCTTCAGCCGCATTCGATACCACAAGAGCAGGAGCCCGCTGGCCGATCATTTTCTGGTTGAGTGATCATCGTGTTCGACCAATGGGGTTCTCTTTGTCTTGACGGGAGGGCCTCCAATCAGTAGGAATCACACGGTTCAGACAAGAAAGAAGGAGAATTACAATGGCTATCATTAATTTTGGCGGCGTTAAGGAAAAGGTGGTTACCCGAAAGGAATTCCCCCTTTCCAAGGCGCACAAGGTGTTGAAAAAAGAGGTCATCGCCATCATTGGCTATGGCGTGCAGGGTCCCGCGCAATCCCTGAACCTCAAGGACAACGGCTTCAAGGTCATCATTGGCCAGTCCAAGGCTTTCCCCCGTGACTGGGACCGCGCGGTTCGCGACGGCTGGGTGCCCGGCAAGGATTTGTTTGAAATCGAGGAGGCGCTTCGCAAGGCCACGATCATTCAGTTGCTGGTCTCGGATGCCGCCCAGCGCGCCGTGTGGCCGCTGATCAAGAAGAACCTCAAGCCGGGCGATGCGCTGTATTTCTCGCACGGTTTTTCGATCACCTACCAGAAGCAGACGCAGGTTGTCCCGCCCAAGGATGTGGACGTGATCATGGTCGCCCCGAAGGGCTCCGGCACCTCCGTCCGCCGGAATTTCCTGTCGGGCGCCGGCATCAATTCGAGCTTTGCGGTGTATCAGGATGCGACCGGGCGCGCCGAGGAGCGGTGTATTGCCTTGGGCATCGGCATCGGCTCGGGCTACCTGTTCCCGACGACCTTCCCGCACGAGACCAACAGCGACCTGACCGGTGAGCGCGGCGTGCTGATGGGCGCGCTGGCGGGCATCATGGATGCGCAGTACGATGTCTTGCGCAAGAACGGCCACTCGCCCAGCGAGGCGTTCAACGAGACGGTCGAGGAGCTGACCCAGAGCCTGATCCGCTTGGTGGATGAGAACGGCATGGACTGGATGTACTCCAACTGCTCCGCCACCGCCCAGCGCGGCGCGCTGGACTGGCGGCCCCGCTTCAAGAAGGCGGTGCTCCCGGTCTTTAACGAGCTGTACAAGGCGGTCAAGAGCGGCAAGGAAGCGGCCCGCGTGATCTCCGCCTGCGGCGGCAAGGATTACCAGAAGCAGTTGACCAAGGAGCTGGCGGAAATCGGCCAGTCCGAAATGTGGCGTGCCGGCGCGGCGGTCCGCGCGCTCCGTCCGACGGAGAAGGCCCGCGTCATCACCAGCGGCACCAAGGGTGTCGGCGGACGCGGCAAGAACTAAGCTTCATCCACCCAGCAACCAGAAGGCGGGCAGGAGTCATCCTGCCCGCCTTTTTTTTCAACCTCGAACCTTTTTCCCGGCCCGTTCTGCCTTGAAGCGAGACGTTGGATTTGGTAGTCATACGACTATGAAGACTGTGTATGTCGAAACATCGGTTCCTAGCTTTTATTACGAAACGCGAAAGGAACCCGAAATGGCGGCCAGACGGCGCTGGACGCGCCATTGGTGGGACCGGTGCGCCTCACAATACCTTCTCGTCACAAGCGCGGCCGTGGTCGCCGAGTTGAAGGAAGGGCAATACGCGGCCCAGGCCACAGCCATCCATCTTGTGGGTGGCCTGCCCAAATCGAAATGACAGATGACATCGCAGGTATAATTGATGTTTACCTTGCCAACCACCTCATGCCCAAGGAACGCCTCGGTGATGCCTTGCACTTGGCGCTCGCGTCATACCACAAGTGCGATTTTCTTTTAACGTGGAACTGTACGCACATTGCAAATGCAAACAAGTTCGAGCATATTCGCATTATCAATACCCGCCTAGGGCTATTTGTCCCGGCGCTGGTAACGCCATTAGCACTGTGTGAGGAGGATGCGTTATGACTGATCCAACGCTACAACGGGTATGGAATTCGAGAGAGGCTATTTCCCGCCGGTGTGATTACGATTCGCACAAGCTCGTCCAATTCTACCAGTCCCAGCAGAAGCCAGATACAACAAGACGATCGAAGCGCCAAACAAAAGGCCTCAGGCGGCCTGCCCCTGTCGCTTCATCCTGAACGTGCCCACGATGCTTGTGTGTCTTGGGAACGGGCCGGGGCTGGCTGTGTCCGTTGGTTGCCCCTTTCGCTATTTCTTCACGGTCTGTTCCACGGCGCGCAGGTAGATTTCGCGGGTGGCGTTCCAGCGGACGGTTTCGTAGGGGATGCGGGCGTTCTCCGCAAGGGCGCGGCGCTTTTCGGGATGGGCATGCAGGTCGATGAGGGCCTCCGCCAGGCTTTCGGGGTCGCCGGGGATGAAGTAGCGGACGCAGGAGTCGTTGAACGTCTCTTCCATGGCGGCGAACCGCGCGGCAATGACGGGCACACCCAGCGCCACATACTCGAAGAGTTTGTTGGGCTGGCACAGCTCGGAAAAAGGCGAGGGCAGGAGGGGCACGAGCCCCACGTGAGCACGGGCCAGGCGGCGGGGCATATCCTGCAGAGGCACGGACCCCGCAAAATGGACCAGATCCTCCACCCGCAAGGCGCATGCCAGTTGTTGAAGCTGGGCGGCGGTCTCACCCGAGCCGATCACTTCCACCCGCAAGCCCGGGATTTTTTCCCGCAGGGAGGGCAGGGCGCGCAGGATGACCTCATGCCCGTAGCGCGGCTGGAGGGTTCCATGCGTGATGACGAGAAACCCTTCGGTGGCGGGTGCCGGGAGCGGCGTCTGGCCGAAGACGGCTTCATCCGGGACGTTGCGCACGACGGTGAGCTTCTCCGGTGGGGCGCCGCGTGAAATGAAGCGTTCGCGGATGGCGTCGTTGACGGTCAGGGCATGGTGGGCATAACGGATGGCCGCGCGTTCGATGCAGACATGCAGACGGAACATGAACGAGTGGCTCGCGCCCGGATATTTGGTGGCATACAGCTCCGGGGTGGGCTCATGCAAATCGAGCAGGATGCGTGCGCCCAACAGGCGGGGCAGGAGCGTGGCGAAGACCAGCGCATCGGGCAGGGTATTGACCTGGATCAGGTCATACCGGCGCCGCAGATGCAGGAATGAAACGAGGACTCCCATCCAAAGAATGGACAACGCGTACTCCAGCACATAAAAAAGTTGAGAGCCCCGGTGATGCGAAAGCGGGGCGCGGAAGATGCGGACTCCATCCAGGGTCTCCCGAGCGGGCTGGCCTTTGTCCCGCAAACAAAGAAGGTCCACCTCATAGCCGCTTTCGATCAGCGCGCGCGCCTCTTTGATGACGCGGGGATCGGCGGGATAGGCGTCAGATCGAAGAATGGCGATGCGCGGTGGCGTGTTCATGACGGGGGCTCCTCCCACGGCACAAAAAGTTCGCCCTGTCCGGTCCAGGGGATGTCCTTCTGCTCGATGCGCCAGCCGCCCTCTGCGCGGGCAACAGGACGGGATACGCGAATCAGCAGGCCCGGCCCGGTTAGTTGGGGACAGGCCATGCGCAGGCGCACGCCGCCGGGCTCGAAGGCGGTGGCCATGAATTGCACGTTGCGGCGGGTGCGGAACCAGTTGGTCACCTGCGCGGCGGTGCCAAACCAAGCGTTGCGCCGCTCCAGCTCGGCGATGATGCGGGCATACGTTCCGCCCCAGTGCCGCTCGGGAGACAGACTGCGATTGTGCCAAAGCACTGTGGCCACGCCGCCCCGGACGGCGATGGCCTCGATCACCCTCTGGCATTCCGTCCAGGCTTGGGCGGGCGAGAGTCCCAGGGACGTAGGATAAAAAAGGGCGACATCCTGCAGGTGCATGGGCAGTTCGAGCAGGTGTTGAGTGCCCGGCGGACGGAAGGCCTGGCAGGTTCCCGCCTTAAAGCCGATGGTTTCGTTGTAGCCGCAGGTGGAATCGTAGTCAAAACCCGCCTCGTCCAGCACGCGCGGGGATTGCTCATCAAAGCACAGCCAATGAATCCGGTTGCCGGCGCAGGGCTGGCCCGTTTCGGCGGTGAAGTGCCGCCGCTCCTCGCGTGCCAGGGCGGGCTCGCGCCAGGCGTCAATCCCATGCAGGGCCGCTTCACAGCCGCGCTGGCTCAGCTTGTCCAGATCGGCGCGCACGTCCTTGAGTTCGTAAGCGGCGGCGCGCCGCTCGGGATGCGACAGCGCGACGTCCTGTCCCGGGCGGCCCTTGTACGGGATAAAGAAGAAGGTCGAGGGATGGCCGCGTTCGATCTCCAGGTACCGGTCGAACTCCTGCCAGAAATCGGGGAGCCATCCCAGGCGCACAAAGGGCAGGGAACAGGCCGCCCACCAGTTGGCCAGCACCTGGCGAAAGGTCAGGTGGCCGCGCAACCAGCGGGGGATGGACCCCAGCAGGGCGCGGAAGAGAAAGCCGCGTGTGGTGTGGCTCCAACCATGATCGCGGATGCCGGTGAAGTCCACATCATGCGTCAGGCAGGCGGACATGGAATAGCCGGCGGGGGTGGGCGGAATTTCCACCAAGGGGATGCCCGAATCCAAAATGGCATGGCGCATCAAGGCGATATGCAGGTCCAGCGCGGGCGCCGATGCGCAGGCCGGAGGCTGTCCCTGCGTGAGTAAAAATGGTACTTCCTGAAACAGATCATAGCCAAAATGCAGGAGGGTCTGGCCGCCGGTCTGCTGGCGCACAACGGCTGGCGAACCCTCGTGCGAGAGCAGGCTGTTCTTGGCGGGAACGTTGAACACGGAAAGCGCGCCATACAGGGGCAGGCGGCCCTCCGGCGTGTCCGCCCAGACGGGGTCCGGCTGTCCGTTCAGAGTGCGCTGGAGGGAGTCGCCGCGCAGAGGCGCGGAGCAGTACGACAACCGCAACGACTTCACGGGCGGCGGTTCACCAGAACACACCACGACCTCGTAAGCCGCGCCTTCGCGGTAAAATTCCCACGGGGTTTTGAACAGCTCAAAGAATTCCGTGGCGGCGAGCCGCTCGCTCTCCTGTACACGCACCCCAATCATGGCGCATCTCCCCGCCGGGGCCGCAGGAGCGCGCGCAGGCGCGCCTGTTGTTCGGCGCGCAGAAAGCGCACAAAGTCATCCGGCACCTTGCGCGGGCCTCCGCGCAGGGCCGCCCAGGCGAACCCCGCCAGCATCAGCAGGCTTCCCACCAGCCAGGGACGCTCGCGCCCGCGCCGCAGGGCATGGCCCAGGAAGAAGAGGGGGGCGTATCCCAACTGCCAGTCGTCCACGCCGCGCCGAAAAAATACCTTGGCCAGAGACTGGCCCTCGGTGCCGGTGGTGCGGTGGTGCAGGACCTTGAGTTCCGGAAAGGCCTGGACCTTCCAGCCTTTCATGCGGGCCATCACTTCGGCGGTGGCATCAATGCCGCCGCGGATGGGGAGGTAGCCGCCAATGGCGTCCCAGCAGGCCTTGCGAAACAGCTGGATGGGGCCGCTGACGCTCCATTCGCGGGCGGTGATTTGTTCCTCATAGCGGCCGGGGCGCACGCAATCGAGCAACACGCCGCCCCCAATGCCCAGCGCGGGGTCTTGTTCCATGCGGGCCATGACCTGTTTGTAATAGTCCGGCTCAAAGGACACATCCGCATCCAGGATGCCCACGTAGGTGGCGGGAAGCTCTTTCACCCGCTCATACCCCGCCTGGATGGCTTTTGCCTTTGAGCCAAAATTGCGTACGGCATCCGCCTGGGCCTTGAGCAACTCGATGAAGGGATGCCGTGCGGCCTGCTCCAGGATGAGCGCTTCGGTGCGGTCCGTGGACCCGTCATTGACGATCAGCCAGCGCAGGGGCAGATGCGTTTGCGCAACAACCGATTGCAGGGTGTGCCCGATGTAGGACTCTTCGTTGCGGGCGGCGGTGATCAGAATGTAGCCGGGTTCTTTCATGGGCGCCTAGAAGTGTGCGTGCTGGGGCTCAGCCTCCACTCCGGCCATGGCACGGCTGGCCGCCAGGGCCTTCTGCCAGCGCTTCTTGAGCCCTGTTTTTTCCACCCTTGTCCGCCGGTTCTGGATGTCCTCCATCAGCTGGCCGGTCATTACCGGCAGGGTGCGAAGCAGAATCCACACATCCAGCCAGAGCGTTGTCTTCCGGGCGTAGGAACGATCCAGGCGGATCATTTGGGCAAAGGTGGTCTTGTTTTTTCCGCTGACCTGCCAAAGCCCTGTGAGGCCCGGCAGGGCATCCACGCGGTGCCGGTGCCAGGGCAGGTAGCAATCGTACTCATAGGGAATGCAGGGGCGGGGCCCAATCAGGCTCATCTCGCCGCGCAACACATTGATCAGCTGGGGCAGTTCGTCCAGTGAGGAGGCCCTCAGCCAGCGGCCCACCGGAAAGACCCGGGGATCGTTTTTCCCGTCGAGCTTGTGCATAGCCGTTCCGGATTGAATCAGGCCGGCCATGTGGCCCTGATGGGCTTGCGAAGGCGCATCCACGTACATGCTCCGGAACTTCAGGCAGTGAAAAATCCGGCCGCGAAATCCGACGCGTTCCTGTGCATACAGCGCCGGACCGGGGGCGCTCCATTTGATCAGCAGGACGATCAGCCCCAGGAGAGGGCTCAGCAGAATCAGCGCCGCCAGGGAGACGGCTACATCCACCGCGCGCTTCCAGCGGGCGGGCGGCACGGCCAGAATCAGGTGCAGGGCCTCTTCAGATGAAACAAACAGCTCGGGAGAGGCATCCGGCGCGGTCCCGGCATGCGGCGAGGGGATGAATCGACGAGACAGGATGGCCGCATCCTGGGGATTGGCTTTCACGGAACCCAGGGAGTCGAACCAGAGTTGCCGGTCATCAAACGGGTCGGAAGAGAAGGGATACGTGTACATCCGATACAGCGGCCGGGGAATGTTCTGGGGCCAATCCGAGAGCAGGTGGCGCACAAAGATTCCAGCACCCGCGTAGCCGGTGTCCACCAGGATGACGCCCACCTCCGACTTGCTCAGCCAGCCCGCCAGATCGGCCAGCCGGATGCGGGGCTGGATCAGCCTGATCAGCCGCTCCATTTCGTTGTCCGGATGAAGGTCCGAGCCCGGATGAAAGATCACCAGCGAAAAGGGGCGCTGGCTTCGGTCGGCGCGGTCCCGCTCGCGCTCCACGTGAAGCCGGAAGGTTTCCACCGAACAGATGTCATGGGCTCCGCATTTCGTACAACGGCAGCTGGAGGATTCAGATGTTGCCTTTCCTTTTTTCATGGTTGCGCATTGCTCTCCAGCACCCACCCGGCCGGCATTCATTTTACAGGCGACGGTAAAGCCAGCCGGGGACATAAAACTTTTGCTTGTTTAGAATAATACCCAGCAATTGGGTTCCTGTGTCCGACAAAAGGGTTTTGGCCCATTGCAGGGTTTGCCAGCGGACCCGTTCCGCCTCGATCACCAGCACCACGGCGCTCATCCGGCTGGCGATGTGCTCGGCATCGCTTCCCTCGCTCAGAGGCGGGATGTCCACTACCATGACATCAAAGCCCTGGGCCGCCGCGCGGCGGAGCAGGGGCGTAATCCGGTCCCGGCTGATGCGTTCAAGGGCCGTGCTGGCCTGGCCATTGTCTGCCGCCTTGCCCTCCAGGTGGGCGGGCTGGAAATGAATGCCCCCATCGGGATCGTGGAGCACCGCAAGGCCTCCGCGTGCAGGCGCCAGCCAGTCCTGCTGTTCTTCCGAATGGGGCTGGCTGTTGGCATCCAGAAAGAGCACCTTGGCCTGCGGACTGAGCCGGGCAAAGGAAACGGCCAGTTGCGCGGCGACGGAGGTGACGCCCTCGCGCCCGTAGCAACTGGTCACGCCCAGCACCAGCGGAGTGGTGTTGTGCAGGGCGCGGACGGCCAGAATGCGGCGCAACAGGCGGGTGAAATGGCTGTCCACGGTCCAGGTATCCAGCCCGTTGCGCATCCGCCGCAGAAGGCCATCTTCTTCGTCCTTCGAGGAAGGTTCCTTCAGGAGAGGATGCAGGCCCTTGCCCTTGAGCAGGGGGATGGTGGCCAGAGGGGTCAGGTGCAGGCGGCGTTCGGCTTCATCCGGACGGCGCACCGTACTGCCCAGCCGGTCGGCGGCCAGCGCGAGCCCAATGCCGCCAAAGAGTCCGAGAAAGGCGGCCAGCACAAGCTTGACCAGCTTGCGGGCGGGATGGGGCTCCGTGGGCAGGGTGGCGTGCTGAATGATGCTGACATTGGAGATTTTTTCCGCCTCCAGGGCCTGGTCAATGCGCGTCTGCTCCAGGCTGTCGGCATATTTCCGGTACTTGGCCTCCAACAGTTCCGCCTTGCGCTGCAGGTCCAGAAATTCCGCCTCGCGGGCGTTGAGGCGCTGGATTTCATCCTGCGTTTCGGAGAGTTGCCGGTCGAGCATGGCGGCCTGCGCGGCCAGGGAGGCCATCGTCGTCTCCTCAATCCGCTGGGCGGTCTGAATCTCCTTGTAATCCCCGCGCACCAGCGCGCTCCGGGATCCGGAGGCGCCGGCTTCCTGCGCCACCATCTCGCGCAGTTTTTCGACTTTCGCCTGTGAGGCGGAGAGCTCGGCGGCCGCATGCAGTTTCTGGTTCTGCAGGGTGTTCAGCCGCTCGACGAGGCTGTTGCGGCGGCCCTCCAGAGAGACCACGCCCAGTTCGTCTTTTCGGCGCCGCAGATCCGATTCGGTATCCATCCATTCGCGTTGGATGGCGAGCGTCTGTTCCTGAAAGAAACGCCGCGAATCCGGTTTGCTCCGGATCTGCAGGCGCTTTTCCTGGTATCGCTTGAGCAGAACCTCCACCACCTCCCGGGCCAGTTCCGGTTGCGGGGCGCTGTACGTGATGGTGATGACATCGCTCTTTCGCTGGGAGCTGACCTCCAGGCTTTTCTGAATGATGCGCGCGGCCTTGTCCAGCAACGTGCCGGCTCCATCCTTCCTGGCTTCGCCGGGGAGCCAGTGGCGGAGAGTGGTTGCGATGCCGCCCAGGCTCGTTCGCGCGGCATGGAGGCCTGTTTTGACCGGAGCCAGCCAGCCCTGGGGCTTCACAAAGGGCGGGTGGAGAATGCGCTCCGGTCCCATCTCGGTGGCGGTCTGGACCGCCAGTTCGTAACTGGAGAGGATTTCCACCTCGGAGTTGACTTCGGTTTCCCATTCCTTGTAGAGGGGCGCCACCTCGCCCGTGGTCGCCGTGGGATCCAGCATACTGCTTTCCCTCCCGCGGCGAATCATGATTTTCGAGGCCGAGGCATAGCTGTCCGGCGCGGAGGCCACCATGAGCAGGGTGGAGGCCACTACCGCCAGGGCGAAGACCAGCACCAAACCCTTGTGCCGGAAGATCGTCTCCAGCGTTTCCCTGATGGCGGCGGTACTCTCCACGCCGGGCTCGTTGGTTGTGCTCATGATGTCTCCATCTATTCTTCTCTGCTACCGGCTGGATGTGTCCAATCCAATGGTGCCGTCGCCCAGCGGGCGATAGTACGTCAATCCAAATTGCGGGACAACCTTGTTCAGGTATTGATCAATCCACTGATTCACATTGGCGATCTTGGTTTTTGGCACATGCACAATGTCCTGCGAGTGCAGGTAAAACGGCTCGCTGGGGTGGCCCTTCAAATCCCCCGAGAAATCCAGCACATAGGCCGAGGGCTGGCCTTCGCTGGAGCGAATGACCACGACATTGTGATAGCCCGCCTGCGTCATATCGAAACCGCCGGCCTGCACGATGGCGCCCAGTGCGGTGATGGTTCCCGGCATGGGGACCCGGCCCGGATTGCGCACCGCACCGCCGATGAAGACCGCCCGGTTGCTCATCTCCCTCACCACGACCGACACCTCGGGCTTTTCAATCAGCCCGTCGTACCGTTTTTTCAGCTCCGCCTGCAGGGCCGCGGGTTCCTGCCCCTGCGCGTCCACTTCGCCGATCAATTGCAGGGACAGCTTGCCATCGGGTCGCACCCGCTGGATGTCGTTAAGTTCCGGCGCGTAAAAAAATTTGATCTCAATCAAATCGCCCGGCTCGAGCTTGACGCTGACATCCGGCTTGGAGCCCCCCGCATGGATGGGCTTCTTCCCGGCGGTCTGGCATCCGCCCGCCAGCAGGAGGCCCAGCAAAACAGCCGCCAGAGCCGTCCCCGTTCGTTTCATGTTGAATGATCTTTTCATGTTCGTATTCCTTTCGTTGTCCATCTACCCCGCCGTCTGACCCGCCACTTTCTTGACGGCCTTCACCACCTGTTCAATTTGCTCATGGGTTAATTCCGGGAACATCGGGAGCGAAAGCACCTCGCTGGCGCACTGCTCCGAAACGGGAAACGCGCCGCGGCCCAGCCCCAGGAAGCGGTACGCTTCCTGGAGATGCACCGGGATGGGGTAATGGATGCCGCCATGGACCCCCTCCGCCGCCAGTTGCTTGAGCGCCTCATCCCGCCGGGCCACCCGGATGGGATAAATGTGGTAGATGTGCTTCGCATAGTTCGCCTCCGCGGGCAACCCCACGCCAGGAACCCCGGCCAGCAGGCGGTTGTACTCCGCGGCATGGGCCCTCCGCGCGGCATTCCAATCGTCCAGGTGCGGAAGCTTCGCGCTGAGAATCGCTCCCTGGATGCCGTCCAGCCGCCCATTCACCCCGATGACCTTGTGGACATACTTGACCTGCGAGCCATGATCGCGGAGCAGTTTGACTTTCTCGATCAACGCCGGATTGTTGGACGTGACCGCGCCGCCCTCGCCATACGCGCCCAAGTTTTTGCCGGGATAAAAACTGAAGGCGCCGGCGACCCCGAGGCTTCCCGCCCGATGGCCCTTGTATTCCGCCCCGTGGGCCTGGCAGGCGTCCTCCAGCACAAAGAGGCCGTGCCGCCCAGCGATGGCCAGGATCGGATGCATGTCGGCCATCTGCCCATAGAGATGCACCGGGATGATGCCTTTGGTTCGAGGAGTGATCGCCGCCTCGATCAAGGCCGGGTTCATCGTCTGTGTCCGCTCGTCAATATCTACGAAAACAGGCGTGGCGCCGCAGAGGCTGATGGCCTCCGTGGTCGCAATGAACGTGTGGGAGACCGTGATGATTTCGTCGCCGGGCTTTACGTCCAAGGCCAGCAGGGCCAGCCAGAGCGCCTCCGTCCCACTGCTGACGCCCGCCGACTGCTGGCATCCGCAGTAAGCCGCAAAGGCCTCCTCAAACTTGGCCACGAACGGCCCGCCCGCGAAGGCGGTTTGCTCAATCACCGCCTGGATGGCGGCATCCACCTCCGGCTTGATCGCCCGGTACTGGCTTTTCAGATCCAAAAACGGCACGCTCATGATCGCTTCTCCTCTTGTACGTTCTTCTTTGGCTTCATAATCCGTGCCGGGTTTCCGGCCACCACCGCGTGGTCCGGCACATCGCGCGTCACGACGCTCCCCGCACCCACCAGCGCCCCGCGCCCCACGGTGATGCCGCAGAGCAGGGTCGCGCTGGAACCGATCGAGGCGCCCTGGCCTATGCGCGTCTTTTCGCAGGTCCAGTCCGCCTCGGTCTGCAAGGCGCCATCCGCTGTCGTGGCCCGGGGGAAGCGGTCATTGATGAACGTTACATTATGTCCGACAAATACGTCGTCTTCGATCGTGACGCCCTCGCAGATGAACGTGTGCGAGGAAATCTTGCAGTTTTTCCCGATTTTCGCGCCCTTCTGGACTTCCACGAAGGTGCCGATCTTGCTGTGATCGCCAATTTCACAGCCGTAGAGGTTGGTGAAATCGTAGATTTTTACGCCCTGTCCCAGCACGACATCGGGAGCGATTTTCTTCAGGGGGCCGCTGGCTTCATGTATGGACACAGGAGCCTCCCTCTTTTTTCCAGCAGGCTTCACAGCAGGTGGGGTAGACATCGGATATCTTGATCCGGGAGCCAAATTCCTGCATGGACTTGGTGGCCGCCTCCAGAATGCGAACCAGCTCCAGGCCCCGGGAACCGCAGGTGAGCGGTTTCTTCTGGTTGACGATGCAATCCAGGAAATGCCGGGCCTCGATCTTCAGGGGTTCCTCCTGGCTGATATAGGGGGCGTGCATGCCCCCCAGATGGTAGGACACCTGCATGTCGTTCACGGTCTCAGAGGGCAGGTGCTGTTCCGCGCGCATGTCGTAGATTTTGATTTTCTGGACGGGCTCGGTATCGTCGTAGACGACCATCTTCTTGTCGCCCACGATGGCCATGTCCCGCACTTTCTTGGGGTCCAGCCAGCTGTTGTGAATGACGGCAAATCCGCCATCCTTGAAGAGCAGGCTCATGTTGGAGACATCGTGAATGCTGGGAGAGAGCGAAGCCTTGCCGCGGCAATTCAGCTCGGCCGGCGATTCCTTCATCAGGTACAGAATGATCGAAAGATCGTGCGGCGCGAGATCCCAGACCACGTTGATGTCTTTTTGATAGAGGCCCAGATTCAGGCGGCGGGCGCTGATGTAGCGGATGCGCCCAATATCGCCGGAGTCCACGATCTCCTTCATCATGCGCACGGCCGGCGAATAAAGGAAGGTGTGCCCGACCATCAGCACGACGCCATGCTTGTTCGCCAGCTCGACCAGCTCCTCGCATTGTGCCGAGGTGGCGGCCATGGGTTTCTCAATGAAGGTGTGCTTGCCGGCTATGATGCTTTTTTTCGCCAGCTCGTAGTGAAATCCGACCGGCACCGCAATGGCCACCGCATCCACCTTGGAATCTGACAATACCTTGTCCACATCGGATTCAAACCGCACGTCCGGATACAAATGGTGCATTTTCTCCAGGCGACTGCTGTCGCGGTCACAAATGGCCTCCAACCGGCATTCTGGAAGCGTTCGATAGTTGCGGATTAAGTTGGGTCCCCAATAGCCGCACCCAATCACGGCAATCCCTGGTTTTGTTGTGCGCATAAATTTTTCCTCCTTTTCCGATGCTGAATAAACACTATGGGAATAATGGAGATTGTCAAGTGGAGCGAACAGAGCGCGGCCTTTGATTCTTTTTTAACCTGTTGTAATTAAACAGGTAATAAATCACTAAAATTCACTATTATTAAAAAAAAGGGCTCGTGATGAGAGGTAAAAAATTTGACTGTCCCC
>CAZFSE010000003.1:0-56939 GCA_964521805.1 uncultured Verrucomicrobiota bacterium | reverse complement strand
CATCGAAGACCGCGCCGTTCTTTTGCGCGCTGAACAGCGTATTGATGGAGGCGACCAGCGGAGGATCGGAGCGGAAATTGACATTCAGCGTCAGGCTCCCATTCTTGCCCGCTCCCGATTTTGCGTACAGGTAGGTGTCAATATCCGCGCCGCGAAAACGATAGATGCTTTGTTTGGGGTCACCGACCCAGACGAGACATTTCCCGCCTGTGCCCAGCCATTCCGTGCCGCCGAAGAGGCGATTGAAAATGATGATTTGCCGGGGATCCGTATCCTGGCATTCGTCCACGAGGACGGCATCGAAATCCTGGCGCACGGCTTCGACAAAGGCCTGGTCGGCCAGGCTGGCGAAGACCGCGTTGATCAGATCCGCAAAAATCAAGTGCTCGTCAGGCCGGAGCTGGCTGGCGCGTTGCAGGATGTCATCCGAATAAAACCGCTGTTGCGCCTCCTGGTCGAGCCGAACTTTTTGTTTGGGCAGTTCTGCTACGAGGGTCCATTGTTCAAAGAAGGAAAAGCGGTCCAGGAACGACTGAATTTCGTGGGCGGCTTTTTGCGGGTCTGCCGCGCCGTTGGAATGCTTGGCGAGCTCGCTGGCGAGCATTCGCCGGGCGCCCGCGGAAAAGACGAGATCGCGAGGGGAGGTGTCCGCCAGCAGGGCGTCTACGTCGCAGATGGAGGTGTCGAGTTTCTTCCACCGCTGAGCGTCCTTGGCGGACTCGTTGTCGTAGATCCCGGGAGGGATGACGCCCTCTATCACGAGTTCCTTCAGGGCTGAATGGATATTCTTTTTTTGCTTCAGCCAAAGGCGCTGTGCCGCCGCCAGCCGTGTGCGGGCGCTTTCCTTCCACAGCTGGTCCGCGGATTGGATCAGGTCGTCCAGCTCCCGAGAGGCAGGCGCGGGAAATTGGTATTCGCGAATGGTCCGGGCGATGGCGGCCAGATTATTCATTTTTGGCACGTCCGTACCCGGCTCCATGGAGGCGGTGATTCTGGCCATGGCATCCCCGGCCAGCCGGGCGAGGCGGGGATCTTCGGCCAGAATTTCGGCGGAGGGGTCGGCGCCCAGTTCCAGCGCGTGATGTTGAAGGAGGCGTTTGCAGAAGCCGTGGATGGTGCAGATGGGGGCGAGATCAAAGGCGGAGAGCGCCAGTTCAATGCGATCCCTCAACAACTCGGGGCCGGCGCTTTTCGAGGCCTCCGCGAGGACTGCCTGTAGATTGTTGTCCTCGGTGCCGCTTCCAGCAAGAACATCACGAGCCTCGGCCAGCCGCTTGCGCAGGCGTTCGCGCAATTCCGCGGCGGCATCGTCGGTAAAGGTGGTGACCAGGATGCGCTCGACCGGGATCTGAGCCAGCACGAGCCGCAGGTGGATCAGCGCGATGGAATAGGTCTTTCCCGTGCCGGCGCTGGCATCCAGGGACGCGATGCCGTTCAGGCTCATGCTCAGGGCGGGATTCTGTTCCTGGCTCATGCGCCCCCCCGTTTCTTGCCAGAGGTTTTTCCAGCGTCCTTCTCCGCTTTCGCTTTTTGCTCCGCCTTTTTGATGTCATCGAGAAAGGCATAAACGATGTTGGACAATTGCTCAAACAGGGGCGCGCCTCCGGACAGGCCGGCAATTTTCAGCAGGCTGTTCCAGGCGTCGGCCTCCTGAACCGGCGCTGACGGCAGGCCCATTTCGAGTGGGTCAAGGCCCCGGAAGGCGAGGCGCACGGCGGGGTCCTCGCTTTCTGGGTGTTCCGCCTCCTGAAAAGAACTTCCTTCCCAGAAGAGTTCCGCGCAGGTGGAGGCATCCTCCTTGCCTTCGGCCAGTTTGGCGCTGGTGTCCGGGAAGAAGGGCAGGGGCATGGAGGTGCCCAGCAGGGCCAGGGCCGTCAGTTGCTGAAGTTGCTGGAGGGCCGTCTCTTGATCCAGGATGGGCAGGGGCGTTCCGCCCTTCTTGCTTTTTCGGCCCACTACCCACGAGGCGCAGGGCGCCTCGTGCAGGGCGATGAAGGCGCATTGCTCAATTCGAGCCTGCAGGAGGTGCTTGGCTTTCACCGTTCCTGCGCTGGCGCGGACCGTGATTTCCGCGGGATCCCAGCACATCTCCGAAAGGAGGCTGATGCATCCCTTGGGGCCTGCGCACTGGCGGGCGCTGGCGACGATCTCCTGGGCTTCGGCAAAACTATCGTCGAAGCCTTGTTCGCCGGTTTTTCCCGGCGGGAGCTGGCCTGCTCTTTGCATGCGCCGTTTCAAGGCCGCGCTTCCATCATCCTGGGCTGGGGCGAGGGATGCCGGCTGGCCGAGCAGATCCTTGATCAGCGTATTGCGCAATTGCCACTTGGCGAGGCCATCCAGGTCCAGGTCCTCGCGTTCCGGCAGGACATTCTGCTCATCTTCCGTGTCTATGCCCACGACCTTTAGGAAGGCCCTGCAAGGCATCTTCCAGAATTTGACCAAGTGCGAGGCCATGGATGCCCACGTGCTGTCCGTCCAGGAGTCCGGCGTCTTGCCCGTGCTGGCGAAATCCATGAGGCCGGGGATGTCCCATAGGTCTGTCTTGAGCGGTAGGGCGTTCCACGAGGGAGGCCGGGTTTCTCCTCCGCCGGGCTCACAGAGTTCCTGTGCGGCCAGGGCGGAAACTTGATCGAACGACTTGCGCGCATCTTCCGGCGTAAAATGATCCGGATGGAAGGCGTGCATCTGCAAGGCCTGCACAAAATGTTTGGAGGTGAACGTGGCGGTGCACACATCAAGAAGTTCGCCAACGACCACCGAGGCGGGGATCTCCTTGCCTTTATGCTCATTGCGGCCGGTCCACGTCCAGACGAGCAGATCTTCCGCGGAAAGCACCCATTCCAGCGTCGAGAGCCGGTCCTCCTCGCGGCGCATCCGGTCGCCGGGCCGGGGTTTGGCCAGGAGTCCGCGTGGCCGCATCAAGTCCTGGTGGGGCCAGGTGCCATCGCACAGGCCGGCGACCACCAGGACCTTGGCGGGCAGGGCTCGGGCCATGCGGGGCGAGGCGACCGTCATTCCGCCTATGCCGCCTCCGATGGGAAGGCTTTCCTGAAACGCCGTCACGGCCTCGCCCAGCAGGGTCTCGAAGGCGCGTGCAGAAAAAACGGCGCTGGGGGCCAGATGTTTTGCGCCTTCCGCGAGGCGCCCCGTGATGCGGGAGATCCATACCGATTGGCCTTCGCGATCGCCTTCTGTTGCGATCAGCTTGGGCAGGCACAGATGGAGCCAGCCCAGCCACGATTCGGGCGCCAGGGTTGCGTCGCCCAGCGGGCGGTCCATTTTGAAGCCGGCCCGGGCGGCCTCCAATTCTTGTGCCCACAGGATGAAGCTGGCGAGTTGCGCGGTCGCCAGCCCCTCGAAGGCGGGGAGGGGGGTGACGCCGGTTGAGCCGCCCACCGGATCCCGGGCGTCATCGGGAAAGGCAAATCCGGCGGCGAGGCGGCGGAGTGCGAAATCGAGCGTCCACAACCCATCGTCCTGGCCGGGCTGGTCGTCCTGTTCGCGGTCTTCGCGGGTGAGCCCCCAGCGGAAGTTCGCGGAATGCAAATGGCCCACCAGCTCGACGGTTTCCTGCTGGCTGAAGCCCAGGCGCGCTTGAATGGCGGGCTGTGCCAGCAGATCGGCCAGAACGGGCAACGTGATCCGGTCGCCGAAGGCGTTGATCATTTGGAGGAGGGCGGCCATGGTGTCGCTGTCGGCGCGCAGAGAGCGGTCCGCCAAGTGCCAGGGGATGCGGGGCAAGCCATCCGGCCCGAGAGGCGTTGAGGCGGTTTTGTCGCCGGCGTGAGAGCCAAACACGGCGGGGAGGAGAGGGGCGTAGCGGGCGGTATCCGTGAGCACCAGCAGGACATCGGAGGGTTTCAGGTGCGGGTTGTTCTGCAAGGCCCAGCGAATGGCATCGCGGGCGCCTTCGAGTTCCCGCAGGGGCGAGGAGGCGTTCAGCATGCGCAGGCTTTCGTGGGGCGGGGCGCTGGACCGCTCCGAGACCTTGCGCGGCTGATGGGCCACCAGGATGTCTTGTTGCAGGACCCCGAGGAGGGTTTCCCGGGCAGGGCGGGGCGTGGAAAGGGAATCCTCTTCGACCTGGATTCCAAAATGGGCGAGGTGTTCTTCGAGGTCCACCAGTTGCTGTTGCAGGGCGATGCCCGCGCCGCCCCAGAAGGATTGCAGGGACCCGGAAACCAGCCACTTTTGTTCGGTCAGGAAGGCCGGGAACGACTGCTGTTTTGCATGGGCCTTCCATTTTGCGCGGACGGCCCGCCAGGTGGCCACCTGATCGGAGAGGCCGCGTTCGCAGGTTTCGAGCACCAGCAGATGGATGGGACAATGCCGGGCCATGGCGCCCAGCGATTCCAGATAGGCGGTGGGTTGCGCCCCGGTCAGCACGGCGGTGACCTGTTCCGGAAACGCGGCGGGTGTGGAGGTGGCCTGCAGGAGCGCGGATTGAAATTCAGGCAGGCGCAGGGCCAACGGGCGGGGATTCCGGCCCTCCAGCCAGAGCCGCTTCGCCAGTGTGGCGATCCATTGTTCATCGCCTTCCGCGGGTGTGGCCCCAGACCCCAGCCACTCGAGCATTTCCTTGGGCCGGTGTGTGGCATGATCGTCCAGAATGGTGCATAAGAGGCGTGCAAGCTGAAGGCGGCCCGTGGAGGGGTCGCTGGACTTTTTGGCCAGCCATTTGGCGGGGGCGGTGCCGGGGGTCAGGCCGATCTGATCGAGGCGATTTTGGTGGGTGTCCAGGAGGCCGAGGAGGGTCCAAAAAAGCTGATCTTCGTCCATGAGGGGGCGGTCCGGGCAGAGGAGGCGGAAGGCGCGTTCCAGGGTTAGACGCAGGGATCCGAAGGTCAGGCCCGCGGCGATGCCGCCGTCGGCCAGGCGCTGGCGCAGGGTTCGCTCCCAGAGGCGGCTGGGCTGGACGACCCAGCGCATGTGCAGGGGGTTCCCGCCGCTGGGTGGCGCACGCAAGAGCTCGCAGGCCTTGCTCAGCAAGGCCTGCGGTGAACCGGAGCCATGAAGGGTCAGCGTGGACATGAATTCCTCGCGGCGGTTAACGCCAAAACAAGGCCCATAGTACCTTAACAACCCCCGACGGCGATAAATAAAACCTGGTTCAAAGATCTTTTTTAACAGAAGGGAACGAAGATCCCAGTGTGGTAGTGCCGTAACCAAACGGGTTGAATTCTGGGGCTTGTAGATGGGCGTGATGGGAGCCAGCCTGCGGCGCTACCATCCGAATCCCTCGGCCTTGCGCCGGGGTGTATAAGGCTGGGGCACCATGCCCCCTTACAGGAAGGCAATAAACGCGTCTACTTCCCGCTTCCTCGACTGTCACTTGTCAGAAAAAAAAGAAAACGACGGATAGTAGTACGAAGTGCATTTGGATCTGGACATGAAATGGGGCGGGGCCATGGGAAGTGATGTGCGGCATACAAACTCAAGGGCATGATCCCTCTGCCACGGGGGATGGCCTTCAGCGTCCGACCGGCGCATTGAGCTCATCATCCGAGATTTCCCTCGCAGGGGCTTTCGGCGTGGAAACGTCCGGAATGACTTTCCTCGCACGTTTTTCGGGGGCGGCTTTTGGCGTGTCTGGCCCCAGGTGAAACATGGCGATGGCGGCTCGCTCCTTGGAGGGCAGGTGTAGAATCTGGCTTTCCGTACGCCCATCTGGCAGGGTGACGCGCACCTCGTGTTCCCCGAAAAAGGCAGGGCATTCATACCGGCCCACTTCATCGGTTTTGCCGGAATCCTCGGTCCACCACTCCTTGAAAACGAGCTTTTCATAGGCCTTGGCCATGGGTGTTTTGGAGAAATCGGACCTCAGCATGGCGGCGCGGGGCCGCCAGTGTGCGTTTTCCCAGAAGCCCCACATCAGGATTCCCTGCACGGCGGGATGGGCAAAGGCCGCGCGGTAGAGCGTGGTCAGGCACTCTGCCTGGAGGGTGTCATTGGTATTGTCGCAATCGAATTCCGTGATCTTGATGGGCAGGTTGAAGGCGGCCAGCCGGTCCAGGACTCGCGTAATATGGCGGGGATCGGCCGTGCCGGTAAAGTGTCCCTGAACGCCAATGCCGGAGATGGGGATTCCCTCGCTGAGCTTTTGTTGGATATACATGGCATATTCGCCGGCCCGGCCGCCCGCCAGGACATTGTACTCATTGAGGTAGCGCCCGGCCATCGGATCGGCGTCACGGGTCCATTGAAACATCTTTTGCAGGCCTGCGGGTCCCAGCCGCTTTTCCAAGGAGGGGCAGTGGAGGGGTTCATTCAAGACATCGTAATCCGTGATGATGCCCGCATAGCGGCTGACGGTGCGCATGGTGCGCTGTTCCATATGCTGGAGAAGTTCTTCATCCGAAAGGTCCTTGATCCAGTCAGGAACATGGCAACCCCAGAACAGGCAATGGCCCCGCAAGGGGACGCGATTTGAGGCGCACCATTCCGCCATGCGATCGGCGACGGCGGTGTTGGTGAGGCCGGATGTGGGCTCCATCTGGTCCCATTTCAGGGCATTTTCCGGCACGGCATGATTGAAGTACCGTAAAAAATGCTCCCGGTACAGAAGGGATTCCCGGTTGGTGGAGGAGGGTTCAAACTGTGCCGAGGACAGCGCGCAGCCGAAGAGAAACTCATGGCGCACCTGCTCCACGCGAACGGTCGCATTGGGGATGGGGTTGTCTTTTTCGTCGTAGACCCAAACCACGAGGGCACCCCTGCGGTTGCGTTCAATTCGCTCGCGCACGGTTTTGTCCCAAGCCTCCATCCGTGCCGCATGCCCCTTTTGGTACGCCGCCTGGGATACACGCTCGATGGTGCCATTGGAACTGGAGTAGGAGATGGTCATGGAGGAGAGGTGCAGGTTTCGGTCTTCCGGTTCCTGGAAGAAGTCGTTCAGAAAGCCAATGGCCATTTCGTGACGGCCCTCGCCGAGGGGCTGTTGAATGACATAGGGCGACCAATTGGTGGAGGAGACGGGGGCTTGATAAATCGTCTCGGCATTCAAGGAGACGGACATCATCGGCCATTCCCCGGCGGCCGGTTCGCCGCGGGCGATGATGACGATGGCGCAGGATCCGGAGGAGGTGACATCGAATTCGCATAGAAGTTCGCCGTTTTCGTAGAGATTCCAATAATTGCTCTGAGCGGCACCGGCGGTATGCGCATGAAACTCCACGGCGGGGATGGTGATGGAGGAGGGTTCCTTTTCCGCTCCGGTCAGTATGGCATGGGCGGGCAGGCCGAGCAGGAAAAGAGCGGCCAGCATCGTGAAAGCGCGGAGGGGGAGGGTCATGCGTTCTCCTTGGGGGAAATCAGCCGCGAGGCGGCTTGAGCGGCTTCATAAACGGTTCGTGCGGGCACCTGATGAGCCTGCGCGGCTGAAATGCAGGCCTCCATCTCGGGGGCGCGGGTGATGTCCCGGCCTTTCCAGCGGCCGATCTTGATGGGGATGCGCCCGTACGGGGTTTCCACAGTTTCCATCCGGCGCTCCAAAATGGTCCGGCTTGTGAGGCGTTCCCGGATGCCGAAGGTGGTGCTTTCCTGGAAGATCAAGTCCACCAGGATGGGCTTGAGGGCAGGAGGGCAGAGCACGGTCAGGAGCACGCCGGGCCGCTGTTTCTTCATCTGAATAGCAGTGGTGAACACGTCGAGCGCTCCGGCGGCCAAGAGGCGTCCAGTCAGTGCACCGATCAGTTCCGGCGTGGTGTCATCCACCTGGCACTCCAGCACCAGGCACTCGTCCTCCTGTGGGGTGCCGGCGGTTTCCAGCAAAGTTGCGCGCAGTAGATTGGGGCGGTCCGGGAGGACATGATGGCCAAAGCTGTTGACGGTCTTGAGCGGGCAACTGCCGGAGGGCGCGCGGGTGGCGGTCTTCCAGGTTTTCAGCAGGGCCGCGCCGGTGGGCGTGACCAGCTCAAAGGGCAGATCGGTTTGTTCCACCGGCAGGCCGGTGAGGATTTCCATCGTGGCGGGCGCGGGGTTTGGATAGAGCCCATGATCGCAGTGGATCAGGCCGCGGCCCTGTGGAAGAGGGCCAAAGGAGACGCCGCCGATCTCCAGCCAGCAGAGCGCCAGGCAGGCGCCCACGATATCCACAATCGAGTCCACGGCGCCAATTTCATGGAAGTGAACCTGCTCGGCGGGGATTCCATGCATGAGCCCCTCCGCATCGGCCAGGCACTGAAAGACGCGCGCGCTCAGATCCTTGACCTCTGGCGCCAGCGCGCTGTTTTGAATCATGTCCCGGATTTCAGCGAAGGTCCGGTGTGCAGGGTGGTGATGTTCTTGAGGGGGAAGAATGACCTCGAGGCGGTGCCCATGAAGGTGGTGGCTCTCACAGGGGATCCTGCGGATTTCAAAGGGCTCATGAACGAGTGGCTCCAATTCCGATTGAATCTTTTCCAGCGGCGCGCCCAGCGCCACTAAAGCGCCCAGGAGCATATCCCCGCTGGCCCCGCCGATGCTGTCAACCTGCAGGTGCTTCACGCGCGCTCTCCGATTCGGTTAATCAGCGCGGCCGCCACTCCGGCGCCGAATCCATTATCCACGTTGACGACCGAAATGCCGGGCACACAGGAATTGAGCATGGCCAGCAGGGCGGTTACGCCCTGGAGATTCATGCCATAGCCGATGCTGGTGGGCACGGCAATGATGGGGCGGTCCAGCAGGCCTCCGACCACGGAGGGGAGGGCGCCTTCCATGCCGGCGACGACGACCAGGACACGGGCGCTCTTGAGCAGGTCGAGATGGGGCATGAGCCGGTGCAGGCCCGCCACGCCGACATCATAGACTTTTTCCACCTTTGCGCCCATTCGGGTGACGGTCAGGACGGCTTCCTCCGCGACCGGAAGATCCGCCGTTCCCGCACAGACAACGGCCACAAGCCCCACCGGGGCGGGGGGAGGCGCGGCATCCAGGGTGATGGCTCGCGCCAATTCATGATACTGTGCGGAGGGAAGCGCTTGCCGGACCACCTCATACACCTCCGGTGTGGCGCGCGTGGCAAAGACATCCTGGCCGGCCTTGTTCAAGGCCCGTGCAATTTCCGCCACCTGTGGCGCTGTTTTTCCGGGGCAAAAGATCACCTCCGGGAGGCCTCGCCGGCGTTTTCGATCCAAGTCCACCCGGGCAAATCCCAGGTTGTGTTCCCCGTTGGAAGGCCATTGCCGCAAGGCCTCCTCGACAGAGATTGCGCCGGCGGCCACCTGTTGAAGCATCTGTTTGGCATCCATGGGAAAAGCATGAAGAGGCGTGGCCGGAAAATCAAGAATGAAACCTAGCGCGGGGAGGCCACCGACGGCGCGTCCGGGTAGAGTGTCTTGAAAAACTGTTGAAACTCCGGGGTTTGACGGATGGTGTTGAAGTCGCTGTCGGAGAGAAATTTCTGGCAGACCACGGGGGTGCAATGATCCGAGCCCTGCCGGATCCAATTCATGGCCTCCGTCACATTGTCTTCCATTCCAAACGTGATGGCCATGTTAAAATAGGCGGCGGCCATATCCGGTTGCTGTTGGATCAGGATGAGCAACTGCTTCCGGGCCTCTTCCATGCGCCCGATGCGAACCAAGGCGACGGCCAGATTGTTGCGGGCGGTTGGATTGTTGGGATACCGGTCCAAGGCTTGCTCAAGGTAGTCAGCCGCCGCGTCATAGCGGGCGGCGGCCAAGTTGAGCAAGCCCATGTTGAAATAGGCGGGCACATAACCCGGCTGGAGTTGAAGCGCTGTTTCGAGACTTTCCTCCGCCTTCTCAAACAGGCGTTTTTGAATGTAGGCCGTGGCCAGATTGTTGTAGGTTTCGGGATTGAAGGGGTCTGATTTAATGGCCTTCTCCAGGAAGGCAACCGCTTGGTCAAACTGGCCCCGGTGGATGCAAACGAGGCCCAGAAGCCGCTGTCCGGGATTGATGTCGGGATAAATATCCAGCGCCTTGCGGGCGTGAATTTCGGCCTTTTCAAAATCCTGGGCCATCAGGTACTGATGGCCGATGCGCACCTCGCCCATGGCCCGGGCCATCAGGGCCGGGTCCAGCTTGGGTGCGGCATCCGCAAATGACGGCATGGCCTTGGCCGTGAGCTGGGAGGGGGGGGGCAGGGCCGGTGGATTGGTGGGCCCCTGGCTTTGCAAGGAAAAGGTGGCCATGTATTCCAGATTGGTGGACGGATCGCCGGCTTCCTGGCGGCTTTCCTGGCGGTACACAAGCCAGGAGGAAATCCCCAGGACCACCAGCACGAGGCCGATGAAGGCCAGCGTATTGCGAATGGTTCGTGTCCGGGCCTGTGCCATGGTCAAATCCACATCCGCGGAGACGGGTTGCTTGGAGTCCTTTGCTTCGCTTTTCTTGTAGATGTTTTGCGTTTCCATGGCGTTTTTCCAAGAGTATTGTTCTCGCGTACAGAGAGCAGGATACAGCAGGGCTGTGTGGGTGTCGAGCAGGAGAATGGCCGGACGTTTTTCCGAAACGCGCAAGGCCTTCTGAGGAGCGCATGGTGTTTATTTAAGTTTGACTTGGGCCCCCATCCCTTCACAATCCGGTCATGGCCATTCAACCCGGCGGGAGTATGAGTTCAGTCACATCGAAGAGCGGTGAGCTTATGCTTGTCTGTTCCTCTTGCGGGGCAGAGATCACCGTTCCGTCTGAGGCCGCGGGGACGTCCCTGCTGTGTCCGGAGTGTGATGAGCATTTGACGGTCCCTGTGCCTTCCCCGACAGCGCGGAGACCCTCTTCCAAAACCCTTGTTCTGAAGAGGCCGGAAGAATTGGCGCAGGAAGCGCCGAAGGCCAGCGTGGCGAAGAAAAAAGGGGAACCGGAGTTCCTCCCAGTCGTCATGGCCGCCGGATGGGGCAGTTTCCTGATTGGCCTTGCCGGATTTTTCATTTTTGGACATTCCATGATCCTGCCGGGTGTGCTGTTATCTGTGACCCTGCTGGCCGGGATTGTTCTGTTGGCGCATGGCCGTTTGGGCCATGGCCTGTTCCTGCTCCTGATGGGGGGGCTCACGCTGGCGGGTTTGAATGCGTTGAGTTCTGCGCGCGAAGGAACAGAAGGCCATGCGGCGCCTTCTTCCTCCCTGGCCTCCCATCTTCCGCCCCGTTCCACGGCGGGAGCGCCGAATACGGCAGGGAGGACTTCCCTGGCCGGCATCACCGTTCGCGTGGAGCGTGCGGGGGTCCCGGTCCGGAAGGAACCGGCCAAGGCTCCTCCTGCGCCAACGGTGAGTGAGCCGCCGCCAGCGCCTCCAGCCTATACGGAGCAGGAACCATTGCCCCGCCCTGCAGAGTCCGCTCAGAATCTGCCGTCGCGCAAAGATCCCTATGCGGAATTATTGGAAAATCGCGCCGTGGAATCCTCCTATGCGGCGGACGAAACCATGCCAGAGCCCCCATCTGATTTGCTGGTTGAGCTGGTTGAACAACCGCCCCAACCGGAACAACCCTTGCCGGCCAAGGCTCCGGAGGCTCTTGCAAAGGAGTTTGTGCCTCCCCAGGTTTCATTTCCCTTTGTGATTTACAGGGAGTCCGGGGAGGCGGAGGGACCATATGTGCCTTCGGGTTATATGGGCAACATGGATGCCATTTCCATGGAGATGGGGTGGACGGAGAATCCCCGCAGTGGAAAAACCTGCATCAAAGCGGTCTACAATTCCGACACCTCCTGGGGCGGGGTGGCCTGGCAGAACCCGGAGAACAATTGGGGCTCGTACCCCGGCGGCTTTAATTTGACCGGCGCCAAGCAACTGAGATTCTGGGCGCGCGTGGATGAGGGCGCGCATTCGGCAAGAATCACCTTCAAGCTGGGGTTGGGAGAAAGGCGCAAGGCTCCGTACGACTCGGCCTGCATTGCGCTGGAAAAAGCCAAGGTAACGTCCAAGTGGAAGGAATTTGCCATTCCGCTGAAGGGACAGGATCTTTGCCGGATCATCACCGGTTTTTCCTGGGTGGTGGAGGGCGAGGACCGCCCTGTTACGTTCTATCTGGATGACATTGTGGTCGAGTAATGCCCAACAGGACGGATTACAGCGCCAGGAAATTTTTCAGGATGGCCATGCCATTTTGGGTCAGGATGGATTCCGGATGGAATTGCACGCCATGGACGGGATGAGCCTTGTGTTGGAGGCCCATGATTTCCTTTTCGGCGGTTTCCGCCGTAATGATTAAATCTGCGGGCAGGCTGTCGCGTTCGACCAGCAGGGAATGGTAGCGGATGGCTTCAAAGGGGCTGGGCAGTCCGGCCAGCAGGCTTTGGCCTTGATGCAGGATGGGGGAGGTTTTTCCGTGCATTAGGCGTCCGGCGCGGACAACACGGCCGCCATACACATGCCCAATGCACTGGTGCCCGAGGCAGACGCCGAACAGGGGAATCGAGGGGCCGAACCGCTCGATGACGGCGCAGGAAATCCCCGCCTCCGTGGGGGAGCAGGGGCCGGGGCTGATGACAATTTTCTCCGGCTTGAGGGCGGCGATTTCATCGAGGCGGATGGCGTCATTTCGCTCGACGCGGACCTCGACACCCAGTTCGCCAAAGTATTGGACCAGGTTGTAGGTGAACGAATCGTAATTGTCGATCATTAGAATCATGGTGTCTTTGACCGTGGGATGGGGGTGGAGGCATGTCGGGCGATGGCCAGGGCCTTGAGCATTCCGCCGGCCTTGTTGAGGGTCTCCTCGTATTCACGTTCGGGGTCGGAATCGGCCACGATGCCTGCGCCCGCCTGGATGTACGCCTGGTTGTTCTCGATGAGGGCCGTGCGGATGGTGATGCAGGAATCCAGGTTGCCGGTGAAGCTGAAATAGCCGATCGCGCCCGCGTAGGGGCCCCGGCGGGAGGCTTCCAGTTCGGCGATGATCTCCATGGCGCGAATCTTGGGCGCGCCGCTGACGGTGCCGGCGGGGAACGTGGCCTTCAGCACGTCATAGGCATCGTGTTCCGGCGCCAGTTCTCCGGTGACATCCGAGACGATGTGCATCACATGGCTGTAGCGCTCGACGATCATCAGCTCCGGCACTCGCACGGAGCCATAGCGGCAGACGCGGCCCAGATCATTGCGCGCGAGGTCCACCAGCATGATGTGCTCCGCGCGTTCCTTGGGATCGGCCAGCAGTTCCTGCGCCAGCCGTGCATCTTCGGCGGGATCTTTTGAGCGCGGACGGGTCCCGGCGATGGGGCGCAGTTCCACATGCCCGTCTTCGCAACGCACATGCACCTCCGGCGAGGAGCCGACAACATGGCGGCTCCCAAAATTAAGGCAGTACATGTAGGGGGATGGGTTGACCGAGCGGAGGGCGCGATACACCTCGATGGGATCTCCCGGCTGGTCCACTTCGAGCCGCTGGGAGAGGACGGTCTGAATGATGTCGCCCGCCCGGATGTATTCCTTGGCCTTCTCCACGGAGGCCATGAATGCTTCCTTGGACATGGTGGAACGAAAGGGAACTGGCGATGAGGGCTCATGCACGTCAAGCAGGGGATGCGTGGCGGAGGCGGAGAGCGCGGAGCAGAGGCGATCAATGCGCTGGAGAGCCTCCTCATAGGCGGCTTGGGGAGTGCCCTCGATAAAGGCATTGGCCACAACCTTGATGGTGTGCCGCACATGGTCAAAAATCAGGAGGCTGTCGGCCAGAATGAACACCATATCCGGCCAGGCGAGGGCGTTATTGGGGTTCAGCGGAATCCGTTCAAACCCGGCGACGGCATCATAGCCGATATAGCCAACAGCGCCGCCAAAGAAACGGGGGAGAGCGGGGTCGGCCACGGGCTTGAAGCGGGACATGTACTGTTTTAGAACCTCAACGGGTTCCGCATTTTCCCGCACCTCGATATGGCCGTGCTGATCCTCCAGTTCGACCCGCCGGCCCTGAGCGCGAAAGATGACCCGGGGGTGGCCTCCGAGGAAGGAGTAGCGGGCGATCTTTTCGCCGCCCTCGACACTTTCGAGAAGGAAGCTGTGCGGAGGCCGGTCTTTCTCAACGGAAAGCGCGGCATAGAGCCGTTCATACGCCGAGACGGGGGTGTCCCGGTCCGCCAGGAGTTCCCTCCAAACCGGCACCAAGTTGCCTTGCGAGGCCTTTTTCAGAAAAGAGACTAAATCGGGGGTGTACATGATCTAGGGGTCCAGATTGACCAGTTTTCCGCTGGAGGGGTCCACTTTCCGGTAGTAGCAGTTCCGGGGCTGGCCCTGAAGGTTCTTGGTGTGGCAGATGCCGCCGCGGCGCGGGCGCACCAGGTACAGCAGGGAGTTTTGCTCACAATTCACGCGGGCCTCGACCAAATCAAAGGTTTCGCCGGAGGTTTTGCCTTTTTCCCAGAGCTCATTGCGGGAGGTGCTCCAGAGCACGAGCGACTGCGTTTCCAGCGTTTTGTCGAAAGCCAGCTTGTTGGTGTAGGCCACGAGAATGACTTCTCTCGTGTCCGCGTTCTGCACGGCCACGGGGATGATGCCGGGACTGACCGCCACGGCTTTGGCGAGCTTGTCAAAATCCAGCGCTAACTCCAGACCTTCTTCCTTTTCATTCATGGTATGTCTTTCGTATTTTGAGCCAGGGCCAATACAATAGAGCGTTATTTTGCAGATTCGACGAGTTCCATGTCTGAGCGTAACAGGCGGTTAACAATAGCGGATACGTCTGTTTTTCTGCTCGCAGCGATTTGCTCCACGAACTGACGGACTTTTCTGTCCAAATAGACCGGCATGTTTAGCGTTGCATTTGCACGGTAAAACTTGCCTTTAATGCCCTTTGAAAAATCGTATTCTTTTTTCATTATGTTATCTCCCATATTGACCCGCTTCATTTTTTGTTGCCTTGCGGCTGGAGAATATTCGGATTCTTACCGTGGTTGCATTCACTTCCTCAAATGTATGATGCACAATGAGTAATAATCCTCCATTTGATAATCCCATGGTAATCCAACGATCTTCTTGAACGCTATGCGCATGATCGAAGATGGAAACAGCTTGCGCATCACGAAACACGGACGCAGATTGCTCAAAGGCGATGCCGTGCTTGCGGCGATTCAATCTTGCCTTATTTGGATCCCACTCAAAATCATAGTTCACAACGTCTCCATGCAGAATCTTTCAGCCTGAAACAAGACAGCAGGCTACAGGAGCACATGCGTTAATTCAAGTCTTCTACAGCCTAACTTCGACTCCGCGCTCCCGCAAGTAGGTTTTGACCTGGGGGATGGTGAATTCGCCAAAGTGGAAGATGGAGGCGGCCAGCACGGCATCGGCCTTGCCCTCCACGATGCCATCATATAAATGCTCCAGGGTTCCGACCCCGCCGGAGGCAATCACAGGCACAGGCACAGCTTCAGAGATGGCGCGGGTCAGCTCCAGATCGTAACCAGACTTGGTGCCATCCTTGTCCATGCTGGTCAGCAGGATTTCCCCGGCGCCACGTTGGGTGCCTTCGATCGCCCATTCCACCGCATCGCGCTCGGTGGGTTTGCGCCCGCCATGGGTGTACACCGTCCAGCCGGGGCGGCCTGTATTTTTCCGGGCATCGATGGCCAGGACAATGCACTGGCTCCCGAATTGTGTGGACGTCTCATTCAGGATGTCCGGATTCAGCAAGGCCGCGGTATTGAGCGAGACCTTGTCGGCACCGGCCTGGAGCATGGTGCGGATGTCGGCGGAGGTGCGGATGCCTCCGCCAACCGTCAGCGGCATGAAGACTTGTTCTGCGACGGCGCGCACGACCTCTACCATGGTGTTGCGCGCCTCGTGGGAAGCGGTGATATCGAGAAACGTCAGTTCATCCGCGCCCTGCTCTTCGTAGGCGCGGGCGACGGAGACCGGATCGCCGGCATCGCGCAACTCGACGAACTTGACGCCCTTGACGACACGTCCTCCGGTGATGTCCAGGCAGGGAATAATGCGTTTGGCGATCATGCGTCACAATTCGTCGGGCGAGAGATTGCAGGTGTGGACATTCAGCCATTGGACATCGGCCTCCAGCGAGATCGTGCCTTGAATCACAACGCGCTTTTCATGCCATTGGGCGAGCGGGCGGGTTTCAGGGGTCAGCATGATCTGGTATTCGCCGCCATCATCGGCCCTTAATTCAAGGGTGGAGAGGTTGCTGGATTTGTCATGGATGGCATACAACGTTCCAGAGAGGGTGACAAACTCCTGAATGGGAGCATTGGGTTCGGCGATGTGGGGCGGATCGGTGGAGATGATGCGCGGGGAGGGGTGGCCCACCACGGGCTCACTTGCCTGGACGGCAACCAAAAGGCTCGCAAATCCCAGCGCCACCAGCATGAAAATTTTCATCGTTTTCTCCTTTGTATGACGGGCGGAGAATAACTGGATCAGGGAAAAATGAACACAAAAAAAAGGCCCCGGCGACATCGCCGGGGCCTTTGGGGTCAGTGCGTGATTACGGCAGGGCTACGCCGGTGCGGTAGAATCGCTGGCCCACCGCGTTGGTCACGGTGAGTTGCACCGCTGTGCCGTTGGCGGCGCCTTGTACAAGCACGCCATAAGGCACCCAGCTGTGTTCCATGAGGTTGGTCTTCCAATAGACTGTGTAGTTTCGGCTGTTGGTGGTTGGCGGTCCCGCCAGCAGAATCATTGTGCCCACGCCGCTCATGGTGGCAATTTGATTCGGATAGAAGGATGAGTCCAAGGTCGGGTCGGTATCGGCTACAAACTCTTCCCAATTGGAGGCGGTATCGGAATCCAGATCATCCGCCGCGATTCGATCCTCCGGCGCAATGCTGTAGCGATCCCACCAAGTGTTGGGAATACCGTCGGTGTATTCACTGGCCGCATTGGTGTAGATCAGGGTGAAGTCATCCAGCTGGACGGTACGTTGTATCCCTGGCGACATGTTCCTTTCCCACTGGGCAAAAATGACCGGGCGCAACTCCCTGGCAGTGACATTCAGGCATTCGCTGGTAATGGAATATTGGTACCAGGTATTGTCAGAGGGAGGGTTCAACTTCTGAACCGTGCTGACCAGCCGGTTGGTGTAGGTTTGGTCATACCAGTCCATCCGCACCTCCAAGTTGGTCAGCAGAATGCCAGCCGACTCGCGTTTCATCCAGAACGCAAGAACATAACTGCCGGTTGGTGCCACGAGCGGTTGATACAGCGAGGCTGAATACTCCAGCTGATTGGTTTCCCATCCCTTGAATACCGCTCCCCATGTCTCGGAGTGAAATGCCCATGTTTCACGGCTGATGTCGGTGAGATTGGACTGGCAAACCCAAGCGGCGGGCGCAAGTCCATCGCCCTGCTCGAAGCCGGCATTGGCCAGGGGCTGAACCCCCGTGAAGCCGCCGCTATACAAATCAGCGTCATCGAAGGCCATGGATCGAGATGTAACCCCCGGCCCTGACAGGTAGCGGGAGGTGAGCATGGGGCGGATATGGGTAACGCTTGGATCATTACAGGTAGCCGTGATATGGAGCAGGCGCCATGCGGCGTCGTTGGGGATGCTGTTCATGTATTGGTGGTTGACCTGGACGACGCCGGTGGGGCTGTTCCATTCCAGCACCAAGTTGATTTCTTCCGGCAAGGTGTTGAGTTCGCGTCGGAACCAGATGGAGAAGGTATAGGTGCCGGGAGAGGCCTGCACATATTGAAAAACGCCGGCATCGCTGGTGTCCCATGCAAAGAAAGCCCCGCCCCATGTGCCTGAGTGTGCCGCCCATGTCTCGCGCCCCAAGGAACCCCACTTGAACCATCCGGAATTGTCCATGGTGCCGGCATCCGGTTGTTCAAAGTTACCGTTGGTCAAGGCCGGATAAATGTCCGGAGCACTGACGAATTGATAGTCAATAGCGATGTTATTTACATCAAACAATTGGCCCAGATTATTCTGGTTCGTGACGGCATTGGGTTGCGCGACCAGATAGTAGGGGGGAGAGACCGCCTCGCCGTTCTTGGAAACCATGTACGGAGCATAGAAAATGGAGATGGGCGTGGATGAGAACGCCGAACCATCATTGGTGCTTCTGGGCAAGGACCATTCGTATCTCCAGAGATCCACGGTGTGCGTTCCGCTCACCGGCATGCCATGGAAGGGGGTTGCCGAGTCCAGTACCACGCTTCCGACTTTGCTCATGATGCCTTCCTGATCAATCCATTTGTCAGATCCAGGGTGATTCCAACTGGTATGCATGCGCATCTCGGATACTTCGCCATCCGGGGCGGAGCGCCGCGCAAAGGTCGGGCTCTCTGTCAGCACGTACCACGTGCTGGTCCATGTGGTGTAATTCACTTGCTGGAATGAGCCCACATTTCCGCCGGGAACCTGCTCCCAGCGAGGGAACTGGTAGCGGGCGGAATGATAGGCCCAATCTGGAAGGCAATCTTCAGTGCTATACTCTGAACGCAACAGGCGGGCGTCGTCAAACATGGAAGAGCGTATGTCCACATTATTGGTGTTGAAGGTCCAGTCATACTTCATGACCACTCGGGCCTCTACCACAGAAGGATCCATATTGGTGGTGGTGACAAAGTACTCTTTCCACACACCGTCAGCAGGGATGGCTGTCTGCTTGTTGGTAACAGCCTGGACCAGATTCGTCCGCGTTTCGTCATAGAGCTGAATGGCGATTTCGGCGTTGGTTAAAATGCCATTGGCTTCCCGCCGAATCCAAACCGCGAACGTGTAGAGCCCTGTGGAGGGGTAGGGAGCCACGTTTTGTTGAAGTGTGATGGAGTAATTGGTGGCACTGTTATCCCAGGAATACAAGCCAACGCCAAAATTACCACTACGCCGTGCCCAATCCTGTTTTCGTTCTCCACCCGAGCCAAAACCGGTCAATTCCTTGGAGCTTTTCCATTGGGAGTTGCGCCAGTCATTCTGGGTTCCACTCTCAAAGCTCTGATTGGTCACGGTCGTTCCCGTGAAAGCCCCGCGAAGCAGGGATGCATCGTCAATGAGAAACGATGAACTGCCCCCGCCAAACACGGTCCACGTGCTATTCATTTTGACGCGGACCTGGCCGAGATTGGAATTTGTGCAGGTTCCTGAAACATAGGCATGGCGCCACAAGCTGTCTTTTGGATAGTGGGCAATGTTTTTAATAGCAGGCGCATCGCCCAGCGGGTTGCCGGAGGCGTCCAGCCACTCCAGGCTAAGCAGGATATTGGTGCTGAGATAATTTTGTTCCCGATAGACCCATACCGAAAAGGTGTACTCGCCTGTTTGATTGGCGGTGACATTCTGGTACAAAGAGGCTGTCGAAGCGCCCTCCCAGCCGGGGAAGCGGGTGCCACGCAGGCCGGTGCGCGCACTCCACTCGGGTCTTTCCATGGGGCCTGTGGCTGTCCAGCCCGTATCCACAAAATCGAGGGTAGCAGGAGCCTCAAAGCTCCCATTCGTCAATATGTTGGCTGTCACCACTTGCGAGAGCCCCATCCACGCCGCAAACAAACCCAATAACAACTTTCGCATTTTTCTTGTCTCCTCGTTATGACGCTTGACTACAAAACAAATCCTGAACACACACTTTTTTCCACAGCTCCCCCAAGCAACTAGTCAAACAAGGGAACCGGTTACCAGCTTTTTCTACACCTTAAGCCATCCACACTATTCTGTCAATCTGCTTTACCACAAGAAACGGACGAAAAATATCAGAGTTCCTCCCCCTGTCAAGTGGAATAGCTGAAAATATGTTACGCATAACGTTTCGCGTGATTATTGGCAACGTCCTCACGAGCAAGTCTCGTAGAATGTGAATTAAATTACAGCAACAAAGTGGGCATACTGCCTCTGTGCAATCTTAAACGGAAGAAAAAGGACTCTGGGTTGTATTTTCCGAGGAGGTAATATGTGTCTCGCTCGTATCTGCATAATCATGTTGGTGGCCGGGCTCCTGTGTCCGTGTGCTGTGCGGGCAGGAACAGCGGAAGAGGGAAGCCTGGGCGTCTGGACGCACTCGATCGCCGCAGGCTCAGTGCGCTGGACGTCGGATTCAGAGCCTCCTGATGTTGAGCTGGCGGATGCCTCTGGTGTGAAAAAACACTTGGTCTCCCTGCTGGAGAAGGCGGTCGTTGTTCCCATCAAGACGTTGGAATTTTCCTCTCCGTCCTTGAGTGCGAACGATCGCGGTGGAGTGGCGTGGGCTTTGACGGGGCAGATGCCTGGTGAGAGCCGTGCGTTCACCATGGCCGCGCGCCAGGGGGAATCAGGGTTGAAGCCCCTGTATTTGACGATTACCGGGCTTGCGCCGCAATCTGGCGCAGGATTTGACGACGCCCACCGTTTGGTCATGGAGCTTCTTCTGGAAGGAAGGACCGGCGGGCTGGAACTCTCGGCCATGAGGTCCCTGGCATCGGCGGGGCGGACGCGGCTGACGACCTGGCGCGGGCGCGAGGTGGCGGCGCCTTGGAATACGTACTGGGTGTTTTTCTCGGACGACGCGCCGCTGGCGAACTGGGCGCATCCCTGCCGGTATATTTTTGTGGCCGCCGATCTTTCGTCGGTGGCGGTGCAGTATGCGCTGACTCCGCTGGAGGTTTTGCCGGCGGATGTGAACGACACGGATGCCGGCGCGGTGCTGGAGACGCTCATCCCTTTTGTTCCGCCGCGCGCTCCGCAGTCCGAGGGCCCGTCCTCTCCGGCCCGTGAGACCACGGCCATCCAATACGCGGGTGCCGCGTCCAACTGTTATGCGGTGATTGTGTCCGGCGGTTACGACCAAGGCAACAATCATATCCGTTACTGGGGGGATGCGGCGTTCATTTACAGCACGCTCAGGCTGAAGTATGGATATCCCAAGACCAATATCTATGCGCTGATTTCGGACGGACTGGATCCAACTCCTGACCGGAGCGACAGCAGTAACTCGCCATTTGATCTCGATGGCGACGGATTACCGGACACCTTTGCGGCGGCGACGGCGGTGAACGTCAGCAATGTATTCAAGGCGCTTCAAGCCCGCCTGGCCACCAACGACCAGCTCTTTGTCTTCTTCACGGATCATGGAGAGCCGATCCCTTTTGCGGGGGATTGGGATGTGCAGTTGAATCTTTGGAACCAGGAGGTTTTGCTGGATTCCGCCCTCAAGTCACTGACGACGAACATCGCATGCCCCATCCTGTTTGCCCTGGAGCAGTGCTACAGTGGCGGGTTTCTGAACGACCTGAACCAGCCGAACCGCGTGATCGCGACGGCGGCACAGTACAACGAGTCATCCTATGCAGGGGATACCTTTCCGGGCTTCGACCAGTGGTGCTATTACTGGACGGCGGCGATGCGCGGGTTTTATCCGGTGACCAATACGCCCTGGGTGGATGCGGCGCCCTGCAATGCGGATTACAATGGAGACGGCTATGTGTCGTTTAAAGAGGCGTATGACTTTGCCTATGCCAACAAATATGTGGACGATCATCCGATGTATCAGGAGGTTCCAGACCGCTTGGGCCATCGTGTTTTTTTAACGAAGCCGCCGGCGGCTTTCATGAATAACGCCATGGACGGCTTTGCCTTTGATCCGGTTCCTTGCCTGCAAGCCACCAATCAGCCCTTTGAGGTTCGAATCACCGCGGAGAATGTGCTGGGGCGCGTGTTGACGAATTTCACTGGGCCCGCTTTCCTCCGGGCCGTGGCGGAGCCCCTGGATCCCGGACGTTACCTGGGCCGGCAGGCTCTTTCCTGGAAATTCCCGCTGGCCACGCTTTATCATGATGCCCGCACCCAGGTCATCTATCCTTCAAACCTGCTGGGAGGCGCGCAAACCATCAGCAACATGGCGTTGAATGTGATTACAGTTCCGCCGCAGAGTTTGTACGTGTTTACCATTCGTCTTCGGCATACCTCGCTGGAGTCTTATCCTGCCTCCCCAGTTTGGGAGGGGACCGGATGGACCACGGTTTATCAATCCAATCTCCTCATCACTTCGACGGGTTGGGTGTCGTTTGTCTTTACCAATGCCTTTGCCTACAACGGCTCCAGCCATCTGATGGTGGATTTCTCTTTCAACAATACTGACTACACAAGCGACGGGTATTGCCAGGCCAGCACGGCCTCGGTTTATCAATCACTCATATTTGAAAGCGACAGCGAGCATGGGGATCCATTGGCGTGGTCTGGAAGCTCTCCACCCCCCAACCTCTCGACCTATTATCCGAATATCCGCCTGGGGCCGCCGCTGATCCCGGTCCATGCCACCATTCAGCCGACGAATCTGACGGGGTTTGTCAATGGCGTCTGGACGGGAATGGTCCGTGTGTTGAACACGGCGACGGATGTGCGGCTTACAGCGGTGGGGACGAACTCGTATTGGGAGGGTTCTTCGGTTCCCTTTACCGTGAAGGACTACCTGTTTGTATTGAATTCCGAGCGGGTCAACGCCGGGAGCGGGCAGGTGGTGTTGAACTGGCAAAGCGGGACCAGCGGGACGTACCGGGTGCTGGCCTCGACGGGGCTGGTGCAGGGGTTCAGCGTGCTGGCGAGCAACTTGCCGGCCACGCCGCCGATGAACAGCTATACCGGCGCGCTGGGGGCCGCCGGTCAGCGCTTCTTCTACGTGCAGGAGGAGTGAGGGCGCCGTATCAATCCACGTACTGGGTGCGGTAGCCGAGGCGTCCGTTGCGGAACTCATAGATCCGGTACGTGAGCACCCGTCCGTACTCCTTGGAAATGGGCGCGCAGACAAAGAGCGGCACGTTGCCCAGCCAGTGGAGTTCGTCGCGGTGGAAATGCCCCGTGAGCACGCCCCGCACGTCATGCCGGTTCAGCAAGGCTTGCCAGAGCGCCGTGTTTTCCTCCGGCCAGCCCTTGTGCATGCGGTTGCCATAGAAATCGCCCGTGCTGGGCGCATGGGTGAAGACGATGGAGGGCTTGCCTCCCGCCGCGCGCAAGTGTTCCTCCAGACAGGCGAGGGGATCATAGCCCGCGATATGGAAGTCCTTGCGCAGTGGTTCGGTATAGACAAAGACACAGTTCACGCCCCGGACTTCCAGGGCCTGGCAGAGCGGCCCCACCAGGTTGGTATACACTGCCAGCGTAGGCGCCATGCGTTTGCGCAGGATGTCGTGGTTTCCCGCCACGAAATGCACCGGTGCGCGCAGGCGGCTCAGAATCGCCAGTACGTTTGTGAGCGTGTGGCCGTCATCCGTCAGATCATTGCTGAGGTCGCCGGTGACGGCGACAAACTCCACGGGCAGGGGCAGGGCGTTGATGGCGTCCACCACCCGGCGCGTGCGCGTTTCGTTGGCTGGCTCGCCGAAATGAAGGTCCGTGATCTGGACAAAGGAAAACCCTTCGTCTTGTTCCGCGAACGACGAAGGCGCCAGCCAGCAAAAGGCCGCCATGAAAAGGACGATAAGCGCGAAGTTCCGCTTCATGATGGCAGACTGAGCGCGGCGGGTTCTGCGGTCGCGGTTTTTCCCCGCAGGCGCGCGCCGCACGACTCACGGATGCAGAGGGTGCCCTTCAGCATGATTTGGCGGGGCTTTCGATCTCCGGTGGTGTCGGAAAGAATATCCAGCAGGTTTTGGGCGGCCATGACACCCGCTTCGAACATCGGCGTGGCGACGGTGGTGAGTCCGACATATTCGGCGTCTTCGACGCCGTCAAAGCCCATGATGGCGACATCCTGTGGAACCTTGATGCCCTGGTTCTTGAGCCAGTGCTGAATGGCGATGGCCATGTCGTCATTAAAGCAAAAAATGGCCTCGGGCATGGGGTTGCCGGTTTCCAGATACCGCTTGAGGGCCTTGATGGCGTGGATGCCCACGTGCTCGCCACAGATCATCTGGCTGGGGGATAATTCAAGGCCTTTTTCCTGGAGTGCCTGCCGGACACCCTGCAATCGCTGATGGGAATCGGTGTTGACCTGTGGGCCGGTGACCAATAACAGGCGGCGGTAGCCGAGGTTGAGCAGGTGGCTGGCCGCCACATAAGCGCCATGCGTGTTTTCGATGGAGACGCTGTTGATGTCGGGTTCATCAATGGATTTTTGAATCAGGACAATTGGAATGCCCTGGTATTTGATGGTGTCAATGGTCTCCTTGGAGAGGCGCGGGTCCAGCCAGATCAGGCCATCAATGCGGCCCTCTGCCAGGAGCTTGCGGGGCAACTCGAATTCATCACCGGCCGCCGTGGAGATGGTGGTCATCACATTGTAGTTGGCGCGGGTGGCCACGTTCATGACCCCGCGGAAGACGTTCAGGAGAAAGCCGGCCGTTAAATCCTGAAAAATCACGCCAATGGTGTTGCGCTTGGAGCGGGAGAGATCGCGGGCTGTGGCCAGCGGGGTGTAATTGAGTTTCTTCATGGCCGCGAGCACCATCTTGCGGGTCGTTTCGCTGACGCCCGGCATATTGTTGACGACGCGGGAAATCGTGGCCTTGGAAAGGCCCACTTCCCGGCAGACGTCATTGACCGTAATACGGCGCTGATTCATAAAATTTGGTGTATTCATAGTAACCGGTTTAGAGTACGGTTAAGTGCGGTGCAACGCAATACTCTTTGTTAAAAATATCAACAGACAGAACTGAATGCGCATTGATTGCAGGGATGGGAACCGGTTGCTCCTTGCAGAAGGGCGCAGGATGGAATTCGGCATTGCGCTCATCCTGGAATGGCTTATGATTAAAAAAATGCTATAACACAGAGGATGCACGTGACGGAAAAAATTGGAGTGCTGGGGGGGAGCTTTAATCCTGTGCATACCGGCCACTTGATCCTGGCGCAGGATGCGCTGGAGCATTTCGCCCTGAAAAAAGTCCTGCTCATGCCCTGCGCCAACCCTCCGCACAAGCCGGCCGGGTTCCTGGCGTCTGCCGCGCACCGCGTGGCCATGTTGCAGTTGGCCGTGAAGGACAACCCGTGCCTGGTGGTTTCGACCCTGGAAATCGAGCGGGGAGGCACCTCCTACACGATTGACACCCTGCGCCAATTGCGCGCCATGAATCCCTCCGCGCGCTACGTTTTCATCATCGGTGGCGACAGCCTGCTGGAGTTGCACACCTGGAGGGAGATGGACGCCCTGCTGGAACTGTGCGAGATCGCCACCCTGCGCCGCCCCGGCTTTGAGCCGGCGCCACGTCCGGAAACCTTGCGCCTGCCCGCCCCCTGGCCGGAGAAATTGCTCCGGAATATTTTCCCAGGGCACCAGATTGAGATTTCCGCCACCGACATCCGGCGGCGAGCGGCCCAAGGCTTGAGCCTGCGCTATTTTGTTCCCTTTTCCGTTGAAACGTATATCGTCCATCATCAGTTGTACAAAACGGGAGGAACGTGAAGATCGAAGCTCTACAAATTGCCCAGCTCGCCCGGGAGGCTCTGCTCTCCAAAAAAGGCGAGGATGTCATCATTTTGGATGTGCGCAAGCTCTCCAGCGTGACCGATTACTACGTGCTGGCCACCGGGCGCAATGCGCCACAGATCAGGGCCCTGCTGGATGTGGCGGAGGAGGTCCTGCGCAAGAAAGGCGTCCGGCATTACCGCCGCGCCGGCACCCCCGAAAGCGAATGGATGGTCAGCGACTACACCGATGTGGTGATCCACGTCTTTTCGACGGAGACCCGGAAATACTACGAGCTGGAACGGCTCTGGAGCGACGCGCGCGTTGTGGAATAGGCGGGCCCGGGCCTGCCATCACTTTTTTTCCAAGGGTTGGAAAAATGGGCAAAAAAAGTTTCCAAGGGTTGGAACATTTTTTCCGGCGAAGGATGACACCATGAGCAAGCTGTTCGGCCATCATGTGATTGTGCGGCAGGAGCACCTGAACCAGCATGGCTACTTGTTTGGCGGGCATGTGCTGGCCGTGATTGACGAGCTGGCCTGTATCGCCTGCGTGCGGACCCTGCCGGGGCGGAACTTTGTAACGCGGGCGATCCAGCACGCCGAGTTCATGGCGCCGGCCCGGCTGGGCGATTTGCTGGAATTTGCCTTTGGCGTGGAAAAGATCGGGAACACCTCGGTCACGGTGCGCGTCAAGATGTACGTCCGGTGCGGCCACTGCCGCGGCAAGGGGCGGCTTTCGTTTGATGGCGGCGTGGTCATGGTGTGTGTGGATGGCAAGGGCCGGCCCGTTCCGGTGAAGGGCTGAGCGGGAGCCGGATGATGCTCGCGCGCGAAACCTCCATTACGGTCCTGGATTTTGAGACCACCGGCACGGTGGCGCGGCTCCCCAGCGAACCCTGGCAGATTGGGATGGTCCGCCTGGAGCGGGGCCGGGTGGCGGCCTCGCCCTGCTTTGAAAGCCTGCTGTACGTGGGCGAACGCCCGTTCAATCCGCATGCGCCGGGATTGCATCATCAGCGGCGCGCAGAGATCGCGCGGGCCCCCCGGCTGGCGGAGATTTGGCCCACCGTTGAGCCCTGGGTGGCGGGCGTGCCGCTGGCGGCGCACAATATCGGCACCGAGAAATCCATCCTCCGCAAGACCTCGCCCCTGCACCGGCTGGGGCCTTGGGTGGACACCCTGAAGCTGGCGCGCTGGGTATATCCCGGATGGGTTTCGCATACGCTGGAAGATGTGGTGGAAACCCTTCGGCTGGGGGCGCGGGTTTGCGAGCTGTGCCCCGGGCGCGCGGCCCACGATGCGCTGTACGATGCCTTCGCCTGTGCCGTTGTGCTGGAGCATTTTCTTGCCCAGCCGGGCTGGGACGGCGTGACCCTTGCCGACCTCTCCCAGGCGCATCCGGCGCCTTATCATCAGCGCAAGGCGGCGGCCAGAATCCGGCGCTGAACCGGGGACCGTCCTGCATTATTCCCGGCTGGGGTCTGATCTTGCCGGACGTTTCCACAAGCGCCGGACGGCCAAAACAATGACCCCCAGGGCCAGGAGCATCAACAATACGCTGGTGAGGGTGAGGGGGATGTTTCGCTTGGGAAGATACTGCTCAAACAGCAGTTTCCAGAGGGAGACCAGGGTAGTCGCCATCATGAACAGGGCGGGCCAGACCGCAAACCACGAGGGGCGTGAGCGGGCGGAGAGCCAGACCGCCACCACAATCATGGTCAGGGCCGCCATCAGCTGGTTCGCGCTTCCAAAGATCGGCCAGATGTATTTGAAGGTGTTGCTGATGCACAACAGAAACATCAAGACCGCCACGAGGGTGGAGTTGAAAAGATGGCTCTTCAGCCAGGCGGGCGGGCGGGGCCATAGCGCCGTCCACAGCTCCTCCAGCAGGTAGCGGTTCAGGCGGGCGGCGGTGTCGAGTGTGGTGACGATGAACCCCTCGACCATCAGCATCCCAAAAATCACGCCATATTCCATGGGGATGTCCAGGGCTTTGAAGACCAGATGCCCCATGCCCAGGGCAAAGGCCAGCACGGGATTGCTTCCCACCCCCGCCGCCGTCGGGAACACCAGGCCTTTGAATTGATCCATCGTCAGGCCGGAGCCAATCGCAATGACCACCAGCAGGGCCAGCACGCCCTCCATCAGCATGCCGCCATAGCCGACCCAGCGGGCATGGCGCTCATGGTTGAGTTGCTTGGAGGTGGTGCCCCCGGTCACCATGGCATGAAAGCCCGAGATGGCGCCGCACGCCACCGTGATGAATAAAAAAGGCCAGACGCTTCCGAGCGCCTGCCGGCCAGCGGACAGATCGAACGCGGGGAACAGAAGGGGAATGCCCAGCAGTCCGCCCACCAGGACGCCGGCGCCCAGCAGGGCCATGCCGAAATAGAGCAGGAAGGAGTTGATGAAATCCCGAGGCTGGAGAAGGCTCCAGACCGGCAGGCCGGAGGCCAGAATGACGTAGAGGGTCAGCGCCACCATCCAGGTTCGAGGCTGAAGGGAGAGGGGGTTCGCCATCCCAAAAACGATGGAGAAGGCACAGATCGCGAACGACAGGGGCGCCATAAACCAGATGCGAATGCCGCGCTTGAAGACCAGCCAGCCCATCAACGGGGCACAGAAGGTGATGATGATCAATGACATGGAGGCAATGCCGCCGATCTTGGCGCGGGGGATTCCATCCGCACCCGTGATGACGTCCAGGATGGTTTGTGACTCCTGAATGTGCAGATGCGAAAGGGGCACCATTGAGGTCAGCGCCGTGGCGCTCAGCCCCAAGAAGGCGGAGGTCAACAACAGCAACATGATGATGGAGAAGGCGACCACTAGAAAGAAGCCGGTTTTTCCCAGGGTCCGATGCGCGACCTGGGCCATGGAATGCCCTTGTTCACGCATGCTGATAAACAGACTGCTGAAGTCCTGCACCGCGCCAATAAACACCGCGCCCAGCACGATCCAGAGCCAGGCGGGCGCGTAGCCGTAGATCATGGCCACCGTGGGCCCCACGATGGGGCCGGCGCCCGCGATGGAGGCAAAGTGATGACTGAACACCACGGGCGTCTTGCTCGGGACGTAATCCACGCCGTCTTCCAGGGCGATGGAAGGGGCGACTTCCTCCTGCTCTCCGCTTAAGGCGCGCTGAATCCAGCGGGAATAAAACCGGTACGCCAAAAAATAAACCGGCAGAGCCACTCCGATCAGCCAGAAAATATTCATGGGGCGAATCTAGCACATGAGGCCCGGAGCGCAATGCAAAAGGCCGCCGGCAAAACCAGATCCAAAATTGGACGGACGGTACGGACTATCCGCCGTTTTCTTTTTTCTGACAAGTGACAGGCGAGTTAGCGGGAAGTTGCCTCGTCTATTGCCTTCCTGCAAGTGGCCCCGGCCTTGTACACCCCACGGATGCCAGAGGCGTCCCGCGGATGAAGAACGGGCAGGAAGATTAAATGGCCACAAAAAGCACACCAGAAGGCCAGCAAAAAAAAGTCTTCTGCCCCGCATGCATGAAACGGCTGTATCCCGAGGTGTGGGAGGATGAATCGCCGAAGAAACGGGACGTGCCTTGAGGTTGCCCAGGCCACGAAGAGTGGGGAAGGAGGGAAGGGGTCCCCTCAATGGCTGATGCTACAGCCCATCACAGCGCAACTTCAGGTCGTCGAGGTAGTATGTGGAACCCCTCGTGCCGTACGAACTAAATCCTATCCACGTCATCACACGGAACTTCTCAGAAAGAGGCAGGTCGTCAAACACGCGGAACTTGCCTTCTCCGGCAGGGCGGACGCGAAGAGTGTAGGTCCCGGTCCGGCGGCCACCGATGCCGCATTCGATCTCAATCCGATACCACGGGCCCTGTCTCAGCCTCATCAACTCGCGCCCCGACGCCCTCAGCATGCCGTCCGGCATGATATCTACCGCCGGTCCGGTCACGTACTGATCCCCGGAAAGTGAGCCGTCTCTCCACTCCACGTTTACATGCGCGCCAGGCTTGGTCCGAACGGCAAAACTCCCTCGTATCAGCCCTCTCTCGTAGCGCACAGTATACGTGCAGAGATGAGGGGTAAATCCTTGTCCGCCCGGGCTTCCTTCCACAAGCCTCAGTGACTGGCTCCCGCCGGCCGCGTTGCCCGTGACCACCCGGACGGTCCCCCCGGCACCTCCGTTGTACCAGAGTCCTCCGGCCCCAGCACCAAGGGCCGCTCGAGGAAATATGTGCCTTCCCGAATCTGCACGATGATGGGGGTTCTTCGATCCGGCTGTTCTGCCTTTTGCCCTCGCACCGCCTGCGCGGCGCGATGGACGGTGCGGAACGGCCCGTCCGCCCGATCAGCCGCCGGTTCCGGCTTTGTCCCGGACCATGCATCATCGCCATTCAGCGCGACGATGAAATCCGCGCCCGAAGCAAGGCTTGCGGTGGCGGCCAAAAAAACGATCGCGCGGGCCAGGCGGATTTTCCAATCCCGGGAAAACCGGAGAATAAAACTTCCAAGCATTGACATACTCCACATTCCCTGTTGATGGGCTTTACCTCAGCACGATGCCCATTGCACGGCTGTTAATATACACAGTATTGGCGCGAGGCAAAGTCTATCATCCATTCATCCACAGCGTCCTCTTTCGTGGTTGATTACAGACGGGCATTCCAATAGCCTCCCGGCATCACAAAGGAGATGGGCATGAAGATTCAAGTTCGCTTGCTATCTGTGTTCGCTTGCGTTGCGCTTTCCGTTCCTGCCGCTTTTGCGCAGGGTTCCCTCACCCCTCCCGGCGCGCCCGGCGCCACCATGAAGACGCTGGCCCAGATCGAGCCACGCACTCCCATCGAAAGCCTGCCGTACACCATCACTTCGCCGGGGTCGTATTATCTGGCCGGCAATCTGACGAGCCTGGGCAATGGCATTGTGGTGACCTGCGGCAATGTGGCCATTGACCTGATGGGCTTTGCCATGGGCGGGGAGGGCACGGGCACTGGCATCCTGGTCGAACCCACGTCCGGCGCCCTGCGAACGCTGAGCGTAAGAAACGGAACCATCCGAGGGTTTGGCATCGGCATCCAATGGGAAGGCGTCCGTGGGAGCGTGCTGGCGGATCTCGTTGTGGAGAGCAATGCCTGGCATGGGATCTACTTCATGGGCAACGGCGCGCCCGCGAGCGAAAATCACATCGAACATTGCACGGTTTATGGCAATGCCGGGAATGGTATTTTCTTCAGCAGTTACAGCGTGGCGAACCACTGCAACGACAACCGCGTTGAAGACTGCCTGGTTGCGCAAAATGGGCAATATGGAGTTGCACTGGACGGCAGTGGAAGCGCGCAGTGCGATGGAAACGTGGTTCAGAACGTGACGGCCAGCCGGAATGGGATTGGCGGCATCTATCTGCTGGGCACCGGGGGCTCCTGCAGTGGGAACACGATCAAGAATTGCCAAGCCTCAGGGAATACGTCGAGCGGCATTAAGGCCACCGCGGGATGCCTGCGGAACCGCATCGAAGGCAATACCACGACCGGCAACAGCAAAGGGCTGGACGTTTACGGATCCGGCAACTACGTGGCCGACAACATGGTCGCGGGCAACACCAACAACTACGACTTCGGCCCCGACAACCAGCTGAACCTTCTGCTCGGTGAGATTCCGCAAACCATCGCTTGGCCTTGTTCCATCCGGCTGGCCGGATCATTGACCTGCACGCAGACCGGCGTAAACGGCATCATGGTCAACGCCAACGACGTGACCATCGACTTGGGGGGCCACGCGCTGACCGGGCCTGGCCTTGGAAGCTTGAGTGGCATATTCCAGGATTCCGCATTCCGCACCCTGCGAGTGCGGAACGGAATGCTCGTCAACTGGGTGGCAAGCATCGGTGGGGCTGGGGCCGGGTTGCGTGCTGAGGGTGTTGGCACAATGGTTTCCGATGTCCAGGCCATTACAAACAACTATGGCATTTATTGTACTGGCGATGGGGGCCTGATCGAACGCTGTGGCTTCCAATACAACGCTGCGGCGGGATTGTATTTAGGGGGAAGCGGGGGCACAATCAACGATTGCTCAGCCCTATATAATTCGGGGGTTGGGATTAGCGCGGCCCGCGCCAACCTTAAGGGTTGCAAGGCGAATGGAAATGTCGGGACGGGCATCGAAGCCGAGGACCAATCCATCCTGACGGAATGCTCATCCACCTATAACCACAGCAATGGGTTTTCCATCAGCGTCGGATGCTTGGTGGACGATTGCGTGTCCATGTACAACTGGGCGGACGGACTGAAAGCCCACCGAGACTGCCTGATTTTCAACAGCCAGTTTTCTTTTAATGGACAATTTGGCGATGGGGCTGGAATCCGTACCTCTGGAGCCAACAACCGCCTTGACTCCAACCTTCTAAGCTACAATGACGTCGGCATCGTCGCGATTTTAGGCGGAAATTTCATTGTGCGCAACAGCGTTCGCAGTGTGGCATCGACAAACGCCTATGTCATTTCCACCGGCAATGGGGACGCTCATGTGGTGGTTCCTTCCTCCGGGTTTACCAATTCCGAACCCTGGGTCAATTTCAGGTTGTGAAGGTACCCTTCCAGAAAAAGAGGCCGAACAGATTTTGGCCCTGCGGTTTCGCCATCCGAATCCCCCGGCCTTGCGCCGGGGTGCATAAGGCTGGGGCTACCATGCCCCCCACGGGAAGGCAATAAACGCGGCACTTCCTGCTTTCCTGCCTGTCATCCGCATTCGTGCCGTTTCTTTATGAACATAAAGAAGGGACAGGCGGGCCGGGTGCCCGCCTGTCCCTGGGGAATCTTCGCGTGATTTTTAGCACTTCACTTCGACGACTTGATCTTCTCCATTCTGGATGTACTGCGCCAGGATGGCATCCCCGGACCGGTCAAAGGGAATGGGTTCGCCATCCACCTTGATGAATTGAATGGGGCGCTTGCTCCGGAGTTGCAGGCGTCCGGGCATGTCCTTCAGACCTCGCAGAACCAGCCGGGCGCCGCTCGCCGAAGCGCTCTTGCCCACGAGTTCGCCCAGCGCATAGTCCAGCGTCATGGCCGGGGTGAGGCGGGCCTGCAAGGGAAGCAACAGGCCGCTTTGTCCGGGCAGTTCGACGGTTCCAATCTTCAGGGTTCCGCCGCGGGGGGCTTGAACGCTGATGGTGGAGCTCATGGGCATGCGATGGAAGTTGCCCACAAAGAGCACGCCTTCCTTGTCTGCGTAGCGGGCTTCGAGATTGAGATTGTCGTTGTCCGCGCTGACGGAGCGGGGCGCATCGCCCAGCTTCATCATGGCGCTCCAGAGCGCCGGATGCTCCTCAATGCTGTAGAATAAGAAGAAGCCGAAGAAGCGCACGGAGCCCTTGCCCACTTTCTTCTCGATGCCGGTCACGCGTCCATCGGCGTCTCGGGCGATGGCTTTCGCGCCTTTCTCGTTTATCAGCAGGGGCAGGGACGGCACGGGAATGTCTTTGAGCCCGTCCATGTAAATCCGGTTTGAGCGCCCTTGTCCGAGGGTCTGGATGCCCAGCGCCTCTTTCAGGATGGTGCAGGGGCGGAACTCCAGGTCATAGGACGGAAGCATGGGGAAGAGCACCAGTTCGCCGCCGGCCTTCACGAAGTCCGCGAGGCGGGTTTGTGTCTGGGGATCCATCAGCTCATTGGAGAGGACCACCAGCCGTTTGTACTGCAGGAGTTCCTTCTGCGAGCGCAGGGTCAGATCGGCCAGGTCAAAGGGGATGCTCTTCTTCATCAGAATGCGCAGGACGCCATCAAAGTAGGCGCGGTCGCGGAAGCCCACGGGATCCACGCTCAGGCCCAGCTTGCCGGGATTGAGCTTGGTGCCCTTGCCCAGGATGGGGACCAGGAATTCCGTCTCGTAGAGGGGCGGATAGAAGCCCACGGCGAGCCCGGCCGGGCGCTCGGTCTGGACGATGAGATCGCCGTTCTCCTTCAGCCAGCGGCCCAGGGTTTGGATCATGGGGAAGGAGGGCTGGTGAACGCCTTTGTAGTCCACGGCGTTGTACCAATAGAACATGGGGCCATCCACACCGCGGCCCTTGGGGTTGCGGCCCTGGGAGAACATGTAGAAATTCATGGCGGTGAGGCCGTGAATGATGCAATGCCGGTAGAAGAGGCCCAGCTCATTGGGATAGGGCTGGACGCCGTGCTCGCGGCTTCCGCACTGCAACTCCGCGGAATACAGCGGCCCCTGGCGCCGCTGGAGTTCGCGGGCGGTTTGATTGGCGATGACGCCGTCATGCATGTTATTGGGCGAGACAATTTCCGGAATGTGGTCGAGCCCGAACAGCAGGTCCGGAATTTTCTTGGAGGTCTCGCGGTGGAAGGTGCCGTTGAGCGCAAATTCGTGCGCCCGCCCAAAGACCCAGCCTCCGATGTTGGTGAACAGCGGAACCTGGACCCCGGCGGAGCGCAGGGTCTGATGGAGGAACACCACGTAGTCGGCATACAGCCAGCGGTGATAATCATGCCAGAGGCGGTAAAGCACGAACTGGCGGCGGGTCTCGCAGTTCTCAAACGGCGGGGCCACTTCCGCGTAGTCCTTCAATTCACGGTCCAGCAGAGCGGCCAGATCCGATAGCGTGGGGAAATGCACGCGAAGATAATCCTGCCAGGTTTTCAGGGAGGCGGCGGAGTAATCCCCATGTGCGCCCAGCCATTGGAAGATTCCAATCTCATTGCACAATTGCATCATGATGACCGCGCCGCTCTTGTGGTTCTGATTGGGCACAACGACGCGCCGGGAAAAAAGATCCAGCCAGCGCGCGGCCTTTTCACGGAAGAGCGGATTGGATAGCCCGACATATTCGGGGCCCCAGAACGAGCCATCGTGATTGCGCGCCAGCGTATCTGGATACGTGTCCGTCAACCAGCGGGGGATTCCCTGGTCCGTAGTTTCCGCCATGACATAAGGGCCGGGCTTGAGTGTTACATACAGGCCATGCTTTCGCGCCAAGTTTGTGAAACCGAGTACATCTCTTTCAGGATGCGTCTTGCCGGTAATGTCGAATTGGCCTTCCTTAAATTCGTGCCAAGACCAGGGAACATAGGTTGAAACAGCATTGCAACCTGCATCAACCAGCGCTTGGAGATGTTTTGCCCAGAATTTTTTTGGAATTCTGAAATAATGCACCTCTCCGGAGTATATGAACGTTTCCTTACCCGATAAGCTGATCGAAGTTTTTGATACTTTTGCGGTGACTGACGGCTTTGTGCTCTTTAACATTTTGATTGTCCTTCTGTTTTTGACTGTGCTAGTTTACAAAAAAAGTTTTTCTTGCATATGTTTCAATGAATAAGATAATTTCAGAATATGTGAGCGGTTGCAATAAAAAAATAAAGTAGGTGTTTATGGCAGTAACTTTGGAAGATGTTGGACGGCAATGCGGGGTGTCGCGTAGTACCGTTTCTCGCGTCATTAATGACAGCCCCTTGGTGAACCAGCGGACAAAGGATATGGTGCTCAAGGCCATCAAGGAAATGCGTTATGCTCCAAATTTCATCGCGCGTTCGTTGACGCGCAACACCACGGAAACCCTGGCGATCACGCTCCCCGACATTGTCGGCGGTGTGTTCCCAGAAATCATCGCCGGCATGGATGAGATTGCCAGCCAGCATGGGTACCATGTGCTGGTCGTCTTTCTCGGAGGCGCGCGCCCACACACCTCCACCGTGGAAAAACTGATCCGCAACCGCCGCGTGGATGCGGTGGTCACGGTGGCTTCCACCTTGAGTGATCAACAGGTCGTGTCGCTTTCCGAATGGAATCTTCCCATGGTCTGCGTGGCGCAAAAATCGCCCGTCAGCACGGTTCCCTCTGTGTTGTTTGATAACATGGACGGCGCTATCCGCGCCACCCGCCACTTGATTGAACAGGGCCGCCGCCGGTTGATTCATCTCCGCGGAGCGGAAGGCAATACCGACGCCGATGAACGAAGCCGCGGGTTTCGATCCGCCTTGGAGTCGGCGGGGCTGGCGGTGGAGGCCCGGCGCGAATTTCCCGGTGCGTTCAGCCGTGAAGGGGGCGCCAAGGCCGTCCTGCAAGCCATTCAATCGGGCCTGGAGTTCGATGGCATTTTTGCGGGCAACGACGAAATGGCCATTGGCGCCATGGAAGAGCTGGCCCGGCACGGACGCGGTGTTCCCGAATCCGTGGCGCTGGTGGGGTTCGATGATGTGGACATCTCTCATTTCATCGGCCTGAGCACCATCCGGGTTCCCCTGCGCGAATTGGGCCGCTCTGCCGCCCGGCTTGCCTTGGAACTCATTGACGGAAAGCCCATCGAGCCGAACGTGATTCTTCCCACGGAGCTCATTGTGCGCGCCAGCTCCGGCGCCGGGGGACGCGTGCTGTTTCCCAAGGGATGAGGAAGAGAAGGCTTCTTCAGCCGGTCAGAGGAGCTTGGCGGCACAGCACATAGACGGCATTGGTGGCCAGCAGATGGGGCAGGTGGCGCACCCGGTCGGATCCCGAGAGAAGAACGGCCTGCTCGATGCGGGCATCAATCTGCTGGCTGAACTCCTCGAACTGCACCAGCGTGATGGAGCGGGCGCGGGGCTCTCCGGAGCACAGGGTATTGCCCATGCCGTTGCCCCGCAAAGCGCGAAGGCGCAACTTCCAGTGGCCGGCATTTTCAAAGGAGATGATGGCCGCATGGCCGACGCGCAACATCTCGCGCAAAACCCCTTCTGGCTGGTTGAGGTAGGCCAGGGTCTGGCTGAGAATGACAGAATCAAAAGCGCCATCCCGGTAATCCGCCAAGCCCTCCTCAATATTCCCATGCCGAACGGACAGACCCCGGGCAATACAGGCGCGCACGTTGTCCTCGCTGATCTCCACGCCGCGCGCCACCACGTTCTTGGACTCGACCAGGCGGGCGAGCAAAGCGCCGTCGCCGCATCCCAAATCCAGGACGCGCGACCCCTCGCTCACCAAGCCCACGATGGCCTCCAAATCCAGACGGCGTGTGTTCACTTCATTCATCCTTTCAAAAACGTGGATACATTACGGGATACCGCCTAAAGGTCAAATACGATTGCAAAACCCAGGCGAGCTATTTTTATGGAGCAATGCATCCAAAGACGTCAGCAGAATGTGCAAAGAAAGAGCACGGACAGAACCGCGAACGAGGCGGGCGGGGCCAGCGACACACGGTCGCCGGGGTCTTACAGTCCATCAACCGCTTCTCTTTATGAAGCGAGGCCGCCGATGACGGTGGTCTTGTTGTAGAAGCAGAGTCCATGCTGAAGCGAAGAGGCAATTTCGCCCAAGCTCAAGGCTCCTTTAACCGTCATGTTAGCGCCCAGCAGATGCAGGGAATTATGGATCATTTCCAATTCCTTGGTGTAGGCCGCATCGAGGTAGAGGGATCGGGAGACACAATCGAAGGCCAGGCACTGGATGATCTTGGCCTCTTTCCGGCACAGGGCGCCCGCCGCCCGTCCGGATGCGGCAATCAGGGCGCTTTTGTGCCCTTTCAAAATGTTTAACGAGATATTCTCCGGTACGTCGCCGATGCAGATCAGTTCTCCGTTCGGCCCAACCGCAATGGGATCCCGGACCACATCTTCGTCGCTTTCCTGCACCATGCCAAAGGGGTATTCCTTGGCAATGGAAAAGAAATCCTCCGGCGAAAGGGTGCGTTGAGCGTCCTTTTCCACGACCTCCCGGTACACCTCAAAGGCCGGACGGCCATTCAATTCATGAAGGATCTTTTGGTGGGTCCGCGTGGCCTTGAAAGGCCCGGCCAGACGCCGCCAGCCATGTTGAATGCCCACCAGGCACTGGGTGCTCAGGGGCAGAATGGCGGCCGCGTTCTGGAAGACCCCCTCCGCGGTAAAAAGGCAGGGCATGGGCTGTAGCGACAGGGACCCGCATCCTCCGCCGAGGTATTGCACCGCATGATCCGATGCCGCATGAAGCTCATTCAGCAACAGGGAAATGTGGGGTGCCAGTCCGTCCACCAGAATCAGGCCCGTGGCTTGTTTGTTGCCGTCACGAATGTCCTGAAGGGTGCGAACTTGCCCCGCTGATAGCAACGGAACTTGCCGGCTCAAATCCTGGATGAGCAGAGGCGCTCCAGCAGAAGGGACCCGGACCGCCACGGCGCCCTCCATGTGCAATTGGCCATAAATCACACCAGGAAAAATCCCTCCCAGAAAACGGATGTTGCCGGCCTTCAGCATGGAAACCAGCGCGTTCAGATCTGGCTGGGATTTTTCTGCAATGAAGAGTAGAACGGCTTCTTCCGGCTGAAGGTCCAACTCATTGATCTTGCCGAGGATCACTTCCGGTTTCGCGCATTCCAAATACATGGGCTCCGTTTCTCCTGCCCCAAAGTTTACACGTTGCCGGGAGCGGTTCAAGCGGCAAATCCAGGCCTTCCGAACATTATGCAAATCGTGAAAGGCCGCCGAAGTGATCAGCGGGGCGGCGGGTTCGCCAGCCGCAACTCCCGGATCCAGCAGTAGAGGACGGGCGCCATAAACAAGGTGACGGCTTCGATGGCCATTCCTCCGAAGGCGGGCAGGGACATCGGCAACATGATGTCCGAGCCCCGCCCCGTTGAGGTCAACACCGGCAGGAGCGCGAGGATGGTCGTGGCGGTGGTCATGAGGCACGCACGAATCCGGCGTGTTCCGGCATAGACCGTGGCTTCCCGTATGTCGGCAATCGTGGCGGGCTTGACCTTCTCAAACCGTTGATCCAGGTAGGTGCAGATGACGACGGCATCGTCGGAGGCAATGCCGAACAGCGCCAGGAAGCCTACCCAGACCGCGATGCTCATGTTGATCGGGTTCACACGCAACAGGGCGCGCGGGTCCACGCCCAGCAGGGTGAAGTTGAGGAACCACGGCTGGCCGTACAGCCAGATCAACAAAAGCCCACCCGCCCAGCAGACGAAGATCGTGGCGAAGACCAGCGAGGTGGTGATCACGGAGCGGAACTGAAAATAGATCAGCATGAAGATGATGAACAGGGTCAGCGGCAGGACAACCGCCAGCGTCTTCTGGGCATGGATCTGATTCTCATAACTGCCGGCAAATCGGTAGGAGACTCCGGCGGGCAGGACGAGCTCGCCTGATGCCATCTTGGCCTCCAGATAGCGCTGGCTGGCTTCCACCACATCCACCTCGGCCTGGCCCGGCTTCATGTCAAAGAGCACATAACCAATCAGGAACGTATCCTCGCTCTTGATGGCTTCGGGGCCGCGGACGTAGCGAATGTCCGCCAGTTGTACGAGGGGAATCTGGGCCCCCTCTGGTGTGGGAATCCGCACCTGCGACAGGGTTTCGATGCGGTCCCGCCGCTCACGTGGATAGCGGACTCGAACGGGGAAACGCTTCCTTCCCTCCACGGTGGTGGTGAGGCGGAGGCCGCCGATGGCCACTTCAATGACCTCCTGGATGTCCTCAATCTGCAATCCATATCGCGCAATGGCTTCGCGGTTGATGTCAATCTCAAGATAGGGCTTGCCAATGATCCGGTCCGCAATGACGGCGGAGGGTTCGACGGGGGGCACTTCTTTGAGAAAACGCTCAATGGCCAACCCGGCGCGTTCGACACTGTCCAGGTCGGGGCCTTTCACTTTCACGCCCATGGGCGCGCGCATGCCACTTTGAAGCATGACGATGCGCGCGGCAATGGGCTGGAGTTTGGGTGCCGTGGTGGAGCCTGGCACCTGCGCGGCGGATACAATTTCCTGCCAGATGTCCTCCGGGTTCCGGATGGAATCACGCCATTGGCGGAAGGGCCTTCCGTTCGGATCAGGAATCAACTCACCATCGCTGTTGCGAATGAATTCTTTTTTACGCCGATCATAGCGGTAAGAGATCGGGCGGCCATCCTTGCCGGTGATGTACTCTGTTTTGTAGGTGATAACGGTCTCGATCATGTTGACCGGAGCCGGATCGAGTGCCGTCTCGGCGCGCCCGATTTTTCCAACCACCGAATCAATTTCAGGGATGGCGCGGATCGCCAGGTCCTGCTTCTGGATGATGTTCAGCGCCTCGCCGATCGAGGCATGCGGCATGGTGGTGGGCATGTAGAGGAAGGAGCCCTCGTCCAGGGGCGGCATGAATTCCTTGCCCAGACCTGGAAACCGGTGGACCAGCGCCTGGCCCGGACGGCTGTTCAGCACAAAATCAGGCAGGAATCCGAAGGTGCGGTGAACGCCCAGCCACCCGGTATAGCCCACCAGAACGATCAGCGCAGGCATGGCCAGAAAGACCAGCTTGTGTGCCAGAAACCACCGAAGGAGCGGCTCGTAGAAATGTTCCAACAGATGGAAGCTCCCCAGCAAACCTCCAATCAAGACGGCCACCAGAATGAAGTTGCGGGCAAAACCCGCCTGGAGCCCCAGCGGCATCCAGTTGTTGGTGAGCAATATGCCGACGGCGACAACGACCAGCGCGTTTGCCATCCAAGGGGTGAAGCGTTTGATGCGGTAGGGCAAATCGTCTGACACCCAGAGGTAAGCGCCCACCGCAACCAGCAGTCCAGCCGCCACCCACCAATGCAACCAGAACCCTACAGCCAGACCCGCCAACACCATCGCGGCTGGCCACAGCCGCTTCTTGGCCCCTGACCATTCCTTTCCGGAAAACAGCACATGAGCGGCGGAGGGGAGTATGGTAAGCGCGATGATGACCGATCCGATCAGGCAGAAGGTCTTTGTAAAGGCCAGCGGCTTGAACAATTTGCCTTCCGGTCCCGTCATGAAAAACACCGGCAGAAATCCGATCACCGTCGTGGCAATAGCCGTGAGCACCGCACTGCCAACTTCCGTGGTGGCCCGGTAGATGACCTCGAGCCGGCTTTCGCCCGGCGGAGCTTCCTCCAGATGCTGAATAATATTTTGACAGAGGATAATGCCCATGTCCACGATCGTGCCGATCGCAATGGCGATGCCGGCCAGCGAGACAATGTTGGCTTCCACGCCAAAGAGTTTCATGGCGATGAACGCCAGTAGCACGGCCAGCGGCATGACGGCGCTGATCAGGAGCGACAGTCCCAATTGCGAAGCCATCAGGATCACGACAATGGTGGTGATGAGAATCTGTTCGTAAAGTGCGCTGTTGAGCGTGCCCAGGGTTTCATAGATCAACGTGGTCCGGTCATAGAACGGAACCACGGTCACCTGGCTGGTGGTGATGCCCTTGGGCCATTGCCCGCGCGGGGTGGAGGCCAGCCATGGAATCCAGGCCTCCTGCTTAATCTCTGCTCCTTCATAGGCCTCAAAGCCGTGTGCCTGGGCAAACGTTTCCAGCTCGATTCGCCCGGTCTGGTTATGGTCCACGATGGCTTTCATGGGAAGCGAAGGAGCAATTTCCGCAATCTTGGCCTTGACGTTCTGGATCGCTTTCAGCGGGTTGTATTGATGGCGCACCACGACAACTCCGCCCACCGCCTCCGCGCCTTCCTTGTCCAGAGCGCCGTCACGGGCCGCCGGCCCCAGCACCACGCGGGCGATCGTTTTTACGTAGATCGGCACGTTTTGGGTCACCTTGACGACCGTATTTTCGATGTCCTCAAAGCTTCGGATGAAACCGCGCGCGCGAATCAGATATTCCACCTGGTTCAGTTCAATTTGACGGGCGCCTGTGTCAAGATTCGACCGGCGCACGGCGCTGAACACCTCTTCCAGGCTCACGTCGTGCGCCAGCAGGGCATCGGGATCCACGTCAATTTGGTATTCCTGCACGAATCCGCCGACCGAAGCCACCTCCGTGATGCCGCCCGCCGATTGCAGATGATAGCGCACCGTCCAGTCCTGCAGGGCGCGTAATTCGTTCAGGTCCCATCCGCCGGCGGGCTTTCCATCGGGATCGCGGCCTTCCAGCGTGTACCAGAAAATCTGCCCCAACGCGGTGGCATACGGTCCGAGCGCGGGCTTGACGCCCTCTGGAAGGGCACCGGCGGGCAATCCGTTAAGCCGGGCAATGACACGGTTCTGCGCGGCCTCAAAGGGGACGTCTTCTTCGAAGATGACATAGACCATGGAGAAGCCGAACATGGAGGAGCCGCGGATCGTTTTGACGCCCGGCATGCCCAGTAGCGACACCGTCAGCGGGTAGGTCACTTGGTCATCCACATCCCTGGGCGAGCGGCCCATCCATTCGCTGAATACGATTTGCTGATTTTCGCCAATATCGGGAAGGGCATCCACCGCCACCGGACTGCGCGGCAAGCCGCCAAGTGTCCAGTCAAACGGGGCCACCAGGACGCCCCAGGCAATCACGAAGAGCACCATGAGCGCGACAATCAGCTTCTGCTCCAGGCAGAAGCGGATGATTCGGTTCAGAAGCGATGGAGTGGGGGAAGGATCATTCATGAGGAGGGCCTCCCTCGGGCGGTATCGTGGCCACCACTTCACCGCACGCCAGCATGGCCTTGCCAAAATAGGGATTGCGGACTTTTGTGTCCATCTGCAACCAGGTGGCGCCTTGGTTATTGAACGCCATGGGACAGCGTATCTCATGGATCGGCACGGCCCCAATGGGTCCAAACGTCTTAATGACGCGGGCCATCTCCGGTGACAACACGGCAAAGGCTGTCCGGAAGGTTTCCATATCCTTTGCGCTCTTCATCTGGACCAGGGTCTTTTTCAAGGGCGGCAGTGCCTGCATCCAGTGAGGATGGGCCTTTTCATCCAGAATCGTCCTGTCCACGGATTCCAGCGCTTGTTGGGCTTGGGTCGCGCTCAAGAGCGCGTCCTCCAGGTTGTCGCGGGCCAGTGCGTCGGCCATCTCCAGAACCTGAGTCAGCACGTCACCGAGTTGTTTTCGGAACGCCTCCGGCGGTGGGATTTCCAGCGGGGCGGGTTTGGTCGGCGGGATGATCTTTTCGGGCGCCATCATGCTGGGCTTGCCCTGTATTTGCACTGAGCTGTCAATTTTGAACGCCCCTTGAACGACGACTTGTTCGCCCTCTTGGAGGCCTTCGCGCACGACATAGAAGGCCCCTGCGCGTGGCCCCAGAATCACCTCGCGGCCTTCAAACACGCCTTCGCGGATGGGGTCAGCCACGTACACGATGGCGCGTGGCCCTGTAATCAGCGGCGCGGTTGCTGGAATGACCAGCGGCAGGGCGGAACCCTCTGCACCCACTTTGGCCTGCACCACCGCCCGGACAAACATCTCCGGCTTTAGGCGCCCATCGCTGTTGGCCGCTTCAACGCGCACCCGAACGGTGCGCGTGGCGGGGTCCACCAGAGGGGCTATGAAGGCCACAGTCCCTTTGAACGGTTCGCCGGGAAAGGCCTCAACGTCCAGCTTCACCTCTTGGCCCATGTTCAGCCAGGCAAGATCGGACTCGTACGCATCCAGCTGGACCCAGACGTGTGAAAGGTCCGCCACCGTGAACAGGCGCATGCCGGTTTCCACGTAGTTGCCTTCGAGGGCCTCCTTCTCTACCACAATGCCGCCAATGGGCGCGGTGAAGGTGACGTGCTCCTGAACCTTTCCATCTCGCTCGATCCCTGCGATTTGTTCCGCTGACAGCCCCCACAGCCGCAGGCGCTCGCGCGTGGCGGTCAGGAGAGGAGACGACGCTCCTCCCGGTTGTTTGGCGGCCTGCAGAAGCTCCTGCTGTGCGGAGACCAATTCTGGACTGTAGAGGTCAGCCAGCGGATCACCCGCGTTCACGGAGGCACCTGTATAATTCACAAAGAGCCGGTCAATGCGCCCTGGGACGCGGGTGCTGATGCTGGCCACCCGGGTTTCATCCAACTGCACCTTGCCGGTCAGACGGACTTCCACCGTAACAGAGCGGTGCTCAGCCGGCGCGGTTACCACCCCCGCCAGTTTTCGGGCCGTTGACGAAAGCTCGATTTCGCGAGGTCCGATTCCCGCTCCATGGCTCTCAACGGGGATCAGGTCCATGAAGCAGATGGGGCATTGCCCAGGCTTGGGCTGGCGAATCTGTGGGTGCATCGAGCAGGTCCAGAGGTCCGCCGTTTGCACAGAGGGTTCCCCCGTGCCATGCCCATCTGGGGCGTGAGGTTCAGCGGTCCGGAAGCCTCGCAGTGCATACCCCGCCACAAAGATCAATAGCGCGACGGCAAGCTTCAGAAACTTGCCCCAGGATGAATGATGTTTCCCGTTTATGTTCATAACCCTCCATGCTCTTTGCCGGGCGCTTGGACGTCGAATATGCCGATGCAACAGCCGATGTCCGCCAAGGCGATTTCGCGATCCGCCATGGCCCGTTCAGCCATTAACCGGAATTCCAGCAGGGTGCGCTGGGCTTCAATCAAGGTGGCGAACTCCGTCTGGCCATCGGCATACGACCGCTGTTCCACCGCCAGCACCTGTTCCGCTTTGGGAATCAATGAGGTCTGGAAGAGCGCGATGCGACGCTCCGCATCCCTCCACTCGAAAATGGCCGTGCTCAATTCCGCGCGGAGCTGGCTTCGCAATCCATCGCGCTCATGCACGGCGGCCTTCAGCAAGGCACCGGATTCCCGGTAGCCGGCGCGAATCCGTCCGCGCCAGAGGGGCAGGGTAATGCCCGCCATCAAGCTGAAATCCGATTCATTGCCGTCGTTGTTCATGCCCGGCATTACCTCCCAGCCGGCGCCGAGCATGAATCCCGGCCAGCCACTACGGCGGGCCAAATCCTGCTCGTGGCGGGCGGCTTCGACCATGGCCTCCGCGCCCTTCAATTCAGGATTTAATTCCCCCAGCAGGCCCATCAGAATCTTCTCATCCACTAAGCCTGAGCCTGAAACAGCCAGCTTCGGCCACGGAAGCGGGGCCTCATGGGGCAAGTCCAACAGCGCGCTCAGCTCGGATGATTGCACCCGGCGTTGATCCAACAGAGAGGCCCGCCGTTCAGCCAGCCGGTCTTTTTCAATCTGCACCTTGAGCAGGTCGCCAAACGGCGCGGAACCAGACTGAAAGCGTGTGTCAATCACCTGCTCCAGGCTGGCCAGCAGTTGGAGATTCTCCTCGGTGACACCCGTTTCGCGAGCCAGGTATTCATATTCATACACAGCCTTGGCGACGCGCCCAAAGAGGTCGAACCGCTCGGCCTCGAAGGCATGCATGGCCGCTGTGGCCTCTGCTACAGACCGGTCCTCCCGCCCTCGGAGTGTTCCCCATGCAGGAAATACCTGTGTCAGGCTCACCTGGTAGCGCTTGCTCACTTGCTCAATAAAGTACTCAAACGAGAGCGATGGATCGTCCAGTGAGCGCGATTGCGGAATGCGCTCCAAGGCCGCCTGCCAGCGGTCGAAGGCGGCTCGCAGACGAGCATTGTGCTTGAACGCGAACTGAACGTAGTCGTCCAACGACACCAAGTCCGGCACGGAGGTGGGGGACAGGTCCACCCCGGCATATAGCTCCTGCCGGACAGTCTCATTGCGTTGACGCAACGGAGCACCGTCCGGCGTTGCACAACCCACCAGAACGAGCGCTGTTCCCAAGACACCCACCAGGCCCCATCGGTGCTGAACTGTCATGGATAGCCTCCCTTCAGCTATGCCCCGGGGCTTCCCGTCCCAGCCTATTCAGCCTTCTCAGCGGATGCGGGGGCTTTTTCAAGTTCAATGCCGTCGTCCTTCAGCTTCTTGATATACGTGGCGGGATCTGCCTTGAGTGCGCTTACACATCCGCCACAGCAGACGTAAATGCGATACCCTTCCACGTCCGCATAGGCCGACTTCTTGTCAACGGATCCGCCCATCACGGGGCAGGTCGTCTGTGGCTTGCCTTCCGCAAAGGCGAATGTGGCCGCGAATAACAGTACCGCAATCAACACCAGGGCTATTTTCATTGTATTCTCCTATGGTTTGGGTTTTCTTTTCGTCAATAGTGCTTTTTCATCACTCGCAACAGCTCCTCGATCTTCTCGGACGTGTCCGCCTCCGACCCGGAGGCAAACGCATCATGGACACAGTGGCTCATGTGCTTCTTGAGGATGAGAAGCTCCACCGATCTCAGGGCAGAACGGGTGGCTTGAATCTGAGTAATGATGTCCATGCAGTACTTCCTGTCTTGAACCATCCGCTGAATCCCCTGAACTTGCCCGGCAATGCGGGAAATCCGGTTCAACATGTCCTCATGCGAAGGATGCTTTGAACGTGTCTTCATTGTACGGACTATATACCCCTTTGGGGTATAATGCAAATGAGGCCATAAGAATGGGTTTCCCGAATCTCCACCGAACTCAGAAAAGCCGCTGTTTTTTTGACTTTCGGTCCGTCCTGGATCGCCTCATAGTGGACCCGTCACTGTATGGAGGTCTTATGCGCCTGTTCCTTGCGATTCTGTTGTACGCCCTGGCCGTTGCTTCGCCTGCCCAAAGCGCCAGCGAAGTTCTTGCCTCTCCGGATGGGAAAAACTCCCTGACCTTCCTGCTGGAAGAGGGGACGCCCCAGTACGCGGTTGAGCGCGATGGGCTTGAACTGATCCTCCCTTCAACGCTGGGATTCGTATTGAAGGATGCGCCGCCGATGACCAATGGCTTTGAGCTGGCGGATGTTCGGCGCGAGCAACGGGACGAGGTGTGGAAGCCGGTTTGGGGCACGGCCTCCGAGGTGCGCAACCGCTATAGTCAGCTGGAGGCCAGGCTCCGCGAATCCGACGCGCCTCATCGCGAAATGATTCTTGTGTTCCGGGCCTATGATGACGGCGTGGCCTTCCGCTACATCCTGCCTGCGCAGTCCAACCTGAACGAGGTGGCCATTCTCTCGGAGGAAACACTCTTCCGGTTTGGCGGCAACTATACCGCCTGGTGGCACCCGGTGGACTTTGACGGAGACGAGAAAACGTACCGCAGAACCCCGCTGAGCGAAATGGAGGCGCTCAACACACCGGTCACCATGAAGACGCCGCAGGGGGTGCATCTGAGCGTGCACGAAGCCGCGCTGGTGGATTATGCCAGCATGACGCTGGCCCCGGTGGCGGACGCGCCCAATACATTCCAATGCGAGCTGGTTCCCTGGCCCGATGGCGTAAAGGTGAAGGCCCGCACACCCATGAAGACACCGTGGCGGACGATCCAGATCGCCAACCGCGCGGGTGGACTGCTCGAATCGCACCTGATCGAAAATCTAAACGAGCCCTGCGTGATCGCGGACACATCCTGGATCGAGCCGATGAAGTACATGGGTATCTGGTGGGGCATGCACATCGGCAAGGAAACGTGGACGCCCGGCCCCCAGCATGGAGCGACCACGGAGAATACCCGGCGGCACATTGACTTTGCGGCGTCCAACGGCATCCGGGGCCTGCTTGTCGAGGGCTGGAATACGGGCTGGGAAAGCTGGTTTAAGGGCGCCGTCTTCAGCTTCACCAAGGCGCTTCCCGACTTCGACCTGCCCGCGCTTGCGCGCTATGCGCAGGAACGCGGGGTTGCCCTGATGGGCCACCACGAGACAGGCGGCAACATCCCCGCCTACGAAGAGCAGATGGAGGACGCCTTTGGGCTATACGCGAAACTGGGGGTTCACACCGTCAAAACCGGCTATGCGGGTGAAATTCTTCCGAAGGGGCACCATCACCACGGGCAGTGGATGGTGAACCATTACCAGCGGGTTGTCGAGAGCGCCGCCGCACACCGGATTATGCTGAACGTGCACGAGCCGATCAAGCCCACGGGGCTTTGCCGAACCTGGCCGAACCTGCTGAGCGGGGAAGGTGTCCGGGGCACCGAGTACGAGGCCTGGAGCGACGGCAATCCGCCCGAGCACACGACGATCATCCCCTTCACACGGGGGCTGGCCGGGCCGATGGACTATACGCCCGGCATTTTCGCGCTGACGTTTCCGAAGTACCGCGAAGGGCGCCGTGTCCACACCACGCTGGCCAAACAGCTGGCCCTGTACGTGGTCCTCTACAGCCCGTTGCAGATGGCCGCCGACCTGCCGGAAAATTATGAAGGGCATCCCGCCTTCCAGTTCATCCGGGAGGTCCCCGTCACGTGGGATGAAACCCGGGTGATGAACGCCGAGATCGGGCAACACGTCATCATTGCCCGCCGCAAAGGGCAGGACTGGTTTGTGGGCGCCATCACTGCGGATTCGTCCGCCCGCTTTGATTTTCCCCTCCACTTTCTCACGCCAGGCCAGACGTACGAGATGACCCTGTACGCAGATGGCCAGGACGCCGACTGGGAGAACAATCCGACCAGTGTGGAGATTGACTCAAGGACCATCACGAGCCAGGACACAATCCCGCTCCGGATGGCGCGAGGCGGAGGCGCGGCCATCCGGTTCCATCCCACCAACGTTTCCCCGTAGCTTCATGCGGATTGCTGTGCGCTTCGTTCAGGAGATGCATGGGGCGAGGCGGGCGGCATGGATGCAGTCCGGTTTCTTTCACACGGCGGCCGGGGGCGACCGCCTGGAGGGCGGCAGGCTTTGCCGCCGTGTGGTTGTAAGGCGATAAGTGGGCAATAGCATGCCGGAACGTTGCTATCCGAGAGTCATGAACGTCTTGAAAAAACTGTGGGGCAGAATCAAACGATCATACATTCTTGAAGTGGAGGATTATGTTGATAATATGAGCCGATCTATGACGGCAATAACCGGGGAGATCAAATGCTGGATGAACTGATCGGCGGGTTTGATGAAGAGATTTTTTGCGGGTTTCTAAACTCCAAGTTTGCGGGTTCTTTCTCCGCCGCGCGTAGCGCCATTCAAGTCAAAAAGGATTTTGACTGGAAGAGCACTGAGCGGCTGGGAGTTGTAAAGACGCTGGCCGGGCCGAGTGGGGCCAATATGCCGTTTCTGGTGGTCTCGGCGAAACTACATGATGGCGAGACGCTGAAGGAACGCAGTAGCCGGATCAAGCAGTTCAAATTTGCCAAAGAGGTGCTGGATGATGCGATGTCCAATCCCGCCCCTGGTGTGGACGGGGTGCTGACGCAGGGTCTGTTTGTTTTTTATGACGATGCGGGCAATTTCCGGCTGAGTCTGGTTTATGGCAAGGCGGAAGGTACGAAGCTGGTTTGGAGCACCGCCAAGCGCCTGAGCTTTCACGTGCAGGCCGGCGAGGGCAACAAGACCTTCCGCGACCGTATGGCGCTGGACTGGAGTACGTTCGACAAGCTCAAAGAGGCCTTCTCGGTCGAAAAATTGACCAAGGAGTTCTACAACCGGCTCTTCAACTGGTACCAGTGGGCGCTTTCGGATGAAATGAATGTGACCTATCCGAACGATACGGAAACAGATGATGATGACCGCGAAATTAATGAACACATCATCCGGCTGATCACCCGTCTTATGTTTGTCTGGTTCCTGAAGCAAAAGCACCTTGTCCCTGACAACCTCTTCGATCCGGCAGAGCTGAACAAAATCCTGGAGAACTTCAGCCCGGCAACGGGCGACAACTATTACCGGGCTATCCTGCAGAATCTCTTCTTTGCCACCCTCAACTCCGAAATCCCGGAACGGGCGTTTGCCACACAGACGGGTGACCGAAAAGAACATTTCGACATCAAGACGCTCTACCGTTATCCGAAAGAGTTCGCGATTCCCGAGGCCGAGGTGCTCAAGCTGTTTGCGATGATTCCGTTCTTGAACGGCGGGCTGTTTGAGTGTTTGGACCGCGGCAAGAACTACTGCGACGGCTTTTCCCGCAATAGCAACAAGACCGCGAAAGTGCCGAACCGGCTCTTCTTCGACCCGGATAAGGGACTGATTCCGCTCTTGCAACAGTACAACTTCACGGTTGAAGAAAACTCGCCCGGCGATGAAGAAGTCGCGCTCGATCCCGAATTGTTGGGGAAGGTGTTTGAAAACCTGCTCGGTGCCTACAATCCCGAAACCAAAGTCGCGGCGCGCAACGCCACGGGCTCGTTCTACACCCCGCGCGAAATCGTCAACTACATGGTGGACGAAAGCCTGATGGCCCATCTGACAGGAAAATGCGGCGAAGAACATGCGGAACCCATCCGCAAGCTTTTCACCGACGGAGAACGCCCCTCAGACAAGAAGCTGTGTGATGGGCTGGACAAGGCGCTGGTGACGTCAAAGATTCTCGATCCGGCCTGCGGGTCGGGGGCTTTCCCGATGGGGGTTCTGTTGCGGATGGTGGAACTGTTGCGGATTTTACGCGACATCCCTGAAGCCGCATCTGTTTATGATTTGAAGCTGGAGCTGATCGAAAACTGCATCTACGGAGGGGACATCCAGAGCATCGCCGTGCAGATTTCCAAACTGCGTTTCTTTATTTCCTTGGTATGCGAGGAAGGTAGCACAGACATTCCTGCCTGTGAATATTCACAGACAGGAATGTCTGTGCTACCTTGCGTGAAAAACAATTACGGCATCCACACCCTGCCGAACCTCGAAACGAAGTTTGTTGCCGCCGACTCGTTGATCGGGTTGCCTAAGAGCGGAACCGAACTACCGATGCAGAATGTGGAGGTGATGAAGAAGGAGCTTTGGGCGGTGCGTCATCGGCACTTTCTCGCCCGTACCTATCAGGAGAAAAAGGATCTGCGCAAAGAGGATAAAGTCCTGCGTGAAAAACTAGCCAAGGCTCTGGAACAAGGCGGCGGTTTCGACACCGCCTCCGCCAAGCTGATGGCCGCCTGGGATCCCTACGACCAGAACACCAGTGCCCCCTTCTCCGACCCCGAATGGATGTTTAACGTCAAGGACGGCTTCGATGTCGTCATAGGGAATCCGCCGTATGTGCAGATTCAGAAGTTGCCTGAAAAAACAAAAATTGCTTTGGCTAACCAAAAGTATAAGACATTTTCCAAATCAGCCGATTTATACTGTCTGTTTTATGAGCGCGGCGGCATGCTGTTGAGTTCAACGGGCAACCTCTGTTACATTTCATCCAACAAGTTTTTCCGTTCCGGATATGGCAAGCCATTGCGGCAACTCCTCACCCAGACCTATTCGCTCCACCGTCTGATTGACTTCGGGGAGCTTCCGGTGTTCGAGGCCGGTACCGATCCAGTCATTACGCAATTCGGGAAAACTCCACAACCAACCTTTACCGCCGCGACGATCAAGGACATAGGGCACATTCATGCCTTGCGCGAAACGATTGAGGAAACCGGTCGCCAGATGGAACCTTCCGAGTTGTCGGAATCGGGATGGACGCTCGGTGGCAAGGCCACGTCGGGAATTCTGGAAAAAATGCTGCGCAATGGAAAACCGCTCGGTGAATATGTCAACGGCGAGATTTACTATGGAATCAAAACTGGCTTCAATGAAGCGTTTATTCTGAACGACGATGAAAGGAACGCCTTGATTGCCGCCGATCCGAAGAGCGCGGAGATCATCAAGCCGCTCGCCAAGGGCGATGATGTGCGTAAGTGGCATATCCGCAACAAAGGCCGCTGGATCATTCTGACGAAGATCGGAACCGACATAAAACGGTATCCCGCTATTTTCGCGCATCTGAAACAGTGGGAAACCGAGCTGAAAAAGCGGGAAGACCAAGGAAACCACTGGTGGGAACTTCGGGCCTGCGCTTATTATGATGCCTTTGAGCAACCGAAAATTTTGTTTGCTGATATTGCAAAACACATGCGTGCATCATTTGATTCCGATGGAATGGTTTGCCTAAATACAATGTATATAATGCCTCTAATGGAAATGAGTCTTCTTGGAATCATTAACAGTAGGTTGTTTGATTGGTATGCACGAAATGTATTCCAATCTTTGGGAGATCCATGGAAGGGAGGACGGTTGCGGTTTATTGCTCAGTATGTTTGTGCAACCCCTATTCCATCGGCTACACCCATGCAACGCAAGAGTATAGAAGATCTCGTTGAACGCATCCTTGCCGCAAAAAAAATTGACCCTTCTGCCGACACGTCGGCGTTGGAAGAGGAGATCGACGAGCTGGTGTATGAGCTCTACGGCCTTACGCCCGAGGAAAAAGAGATCGTTAAAGCCAGCGGTGCTCAGAGAGCAGAGGGCGGAAAACAGAGGGCGGAGGACAGCGAAGAGGATACGGAAGACGGAGGACGGACGACAGAGGTCAGCGGTCGGGAGTCAAAGGGCAGTGAGCCTCCGAAGAAGGCTGTGCGGAAGCGGAAGGCGCAGTTGCCGCCGAGTTTGCCGGGGTGGGATTAGGAGTGAAACTTGAAACTGGAAATTTGAAACTTGAATTGGGCATCTTTTCAGACTTTGGAAGGCAGTGGTCAGAGGCTTAAATGGACGGGACAATTCAACGGAGAAGGTTCCAGACATTGTAAGGTAACGGATGAAGAAGCTGAAAATATTTATCAGTTCCGTGCAAAAGGAGCTGGCCGGGGAACGGCGGGCGGTGAAGAATTTTATCCAGAATGATCCGCTTCTGAGCCGGTTTGCAGATTCGGTTTTCCTGTTTGAGGATATTCCGGCCGCTGATCGTGCGCCGGATGACCTATATCTTTCCGTGGTGGAGGCGTGCGATATCTATCTGGCGATTTTCGGCAACGAATACGGATGGAAGAACACAAAGGGGATTTCGCCGACGGAGCTGGAGTTTGACTGCGCCACGCGGACGCATCGCGAGCGTCTCGTTTTTGTGAAGGGCGAAGAGGATGCCGGACGAGATCCGGATATGATGAGGCTGATCCGCAAGGCGGGCGGCCAGTTGACGCGCCGCCGGTTTATCGATACCTCCGGTCTGCTGGGCGAGGTGTATGCCAGTCTGGTGGCCAGTCTGGAAAAACGCGGACTGCTGCAGACCCTTCCGTTTGATGATACGCCGTGCGCGGGCGCAACGCTGGCGGACATCGACGGTGCGCGGGTGACGGAGTTTGTGGAAACCGCCGAGTCGAAGGGACGGCTGACGCTGAAGGGGTCGCGGGCGCCGAAGGCAGTTTTGCAGCATTTCAATCTGCTACGGGATGGGCAACCGGTGAATGCGGCGGTTCTGCTGTTTGGTAAGAATCCACGGGAGTTCTTCAACAATATTCAGGTTCACTGCCTCCATTTTTCCGGTACGGAAAAGCGCAAGCCGATGCTGTCACAGCAACCGTACGAGGGGACGCTGTTTGAGGTGATTGATTCGGCGGTCGAGTTTGTGCTGGGCAAACTGGATCGTCCGGTCGGAACCCGTTCGGCTTCGACGCAGGCTTCGGGCGATTTCGAGGTGCCTCGGCCGGTGGTCGCCGAAGCGGTGGTGAATGCGGTGGCGCATCGCGACTACCGCAATCCGGGTTTTGTGCAGGTGATCGTATTTGCCGACCGGATCGAGGTCTGGAATCCCGGGGAACTGCCTCCAGGACTGACTCCGGAACTGCTGCGGGAGCCGCACGGCCCGCTGCCCCGCAATCCGCTCATTGCCGAACCGCTGTTCCGGGTCAAATATGTTGAAAAGGCCGGAACCGGCACCACCGATATGATTGCCGACTGTCTGGAGGCCGGTCTGCCGGAGCCGGATTTCGCACAGCACGGTCCGCATTTTGTGACGACCATTTGGCGCGACTGGCTCACGGATGAAGTGATGAACGAGCTTGGATTGAACGACCGCCAGAAGAAGGCCGTTTTTTATCTAAAACAAAACAAAATGATCACCAACCGTGAATATCAGGATCTCACTGGGGTGATCGTACGTACGGCTGCGCGGGACCTGAAAAAGCTCGTGGACTGTGGTGCTGTTAAGCAGATGGGAGTTACGGGCCGAAATACGTACTACAAGCTGACCGGCAAACAGGACGTAAACAGGACACAGCCAGCGGGAGGCGATCAGGCATGACCCGCAGTAAACAGGACACAAACAGGACATCTGTCGTTTTATCCTTAGGCGACTTACGTTGTAAGATGTTAGTGAAAAACGGTATGCGCGAGGAGGTGTCCGTGGTGCAAACAGGACATTGCCGGGGCGGCACCAATGTCATTCTCACGACCCGAGATCCCGGTAAACAGGACGAGATGAAGCATTCCAAACGCACCATGCTCTCAAATGCAAGGGCGAGGAATCCCGTCCAATCCGTCATTGCAAAAGGGGTCATAAGTGCACCAAATGCCCCAAAGAAATATGAATCGACCGATAATTGACCGATGCTATGGCAAAATCGACCGAAAAGGATAGCGTATGCTGATTACCAATATTAATGAAGAGCAAAGCCTGCTGACCCGCCTGGACCATCTGATCGCGGAGAGCGAGGAGATGCGTGTGTTGGTGGGGTTTTTCTATTTCTGGGGCATTGCGGCACTGCACAGCGGGCTGACGAGGAACAAAGATTTTAAATTGAAGATTCTGGTCGGGCTGGAGGCGGAAGAACACGCCGGGAGGATTGTCGAGTTTGCCGGCGACCACAGCCCTGCAACCACGGACGAGGAGCGCCGCAAGGATTTTCTGCAAAGCCTGCGCTCAGTGATGCGCGGCAAGGAAATCGACACGCAAAAGTATTATGAGCGCGTCTCTCTGTTCATTGATCTGGTGAAGTCGGGTCAGCTTGAAATCAAGAAAACACGGGAGCCGAATCACGCGAAGCTGTATCACTTCTCCCTTAAAAAACATTTCGCAAAGACCCTCGGCAAGGAATATTGCTGGATCACCGGAAGCAGTAATATGACTCGCCCCGGCCTGCTGGAGCAGAACGAACTGAATGTCCAACTGCTGGATTTCGGCGGGGAGGAATCAAAGAAGTTTTTTGATAGCCTGTGGGAAAGCGCCGTGCCGTTGACTGATGATCCGGAGACCAAGCTGAAAATCATTGAGCTGGTCGGCGGGGATGAATCACTGATCGCCGCCGTCACCCCGTTCGAAGCCTATGCACTGGTGCTGAAGAGCTACCTTGAGCATCGCGAGCTGGTGAACAAGACGGATTCCATTCTGAGAATCTTTGCCGAGCCCACGGACGAAGTGGGTCTTGAAAAATACCGTCCACTGAGCTTTCAGATTGATGCGGTCAATCAGGCGCTTTCCATTCTTCGGGAATATAATGGCGTGATTGTGGCCGACGTGGTGGGGCTGGGCAAGTCGGTGGTTGGCAGTGTGCTGGGCAGGGTGAACGGCAAGCGCGGCATTGTGATTGCGCCGCCGGGACTGGTAGGGGATTATAACACTGGAACCGGCTGGTGGGGCTATTTGCAGGATTTCGGGTTGAATGACTGGCACGCGGTTTCTCGCGGTCAGATGGATGACGTGCTGAGTCTCGTCAACCGGCAGCGTGACTTCGAACTGGTAGTGGTAGACGAGGCGCATTATTTCCGCAATCAGGACAGCGAGGATTATCACTATCTTTCCCAGATTTGCCGTGGCAAACAGGTACTTCTGTTGACGGCTACGCCATACAGCAACCGTCCGAATGATATGCTGTCGTTGTTAAAGCTCTTTTCTCCAGCCCGTCAATCGCTCCTGACACCCAACGGAGACCTCGAAGGGTTGTTTCGCGTCTATCAGGTTAAATACATCCGAATGGACTATGTCCTGAATCATCTGACGGACCCGAAGCTCGCGGATAAGGTGGCGACCTGCCTTGAAAAACTGGGGATTAAGCTGGAATTGCGAGCGGCTAATTTCGCGAAAATCCGCCACGAGGTGAAAGTTCTCTGTAAAAAACTGGCACAGGAAATACGGCAGGTGGTCGAGCCGGTAATGATCCGCCGCAACCGCCTCGATCTGAAGGGCGACCCGGATTACGCCAAAGAGGTTGGTAAAAACCTGCCGACCATGCATGACCCGGTGGAGCAGTTTTATGAGCTGTCGCCGGAACAGAGCGCTTTTTATGATCTGGTGATCAGCGAGTATTTTGGAGAAGACAGTGAATTCACCGGCGCGATTTATCAACCGGGGGCCTATGTACCCGCTACGCCTGATTCGGATTCGGTTGACGATGAAGCCGGGCAGGATTCGTCAGCGCTCCTGAATACGCAGCAGCGAAATATGTACAAATTTATCCGCCGGTTGCTGGTGCGGCGGTTTGAGAGTTCTTTCGGTGCCTTTGCCAAGACGCTGGATAACCTGATCCGCGTGCACAAAAACGTCAAACGGCTGGCTGTGCCGGCACCGCTAGGAAAGGGCGTTGTCGTTTTGGATCGCGCCCTAATGGAAAAATTATTGAATATGGAAAACGCGTCGGACGAAGAGGTCGAAGACTTCCTTCGGAAGCAGGAAGAACTGCTTGATCCGGGAAGTGACTATTCAGGCCGAAGAAATGTTCAGGTTTACAGGATTACACAGGATTTTGACGACAAGGGGCGGGAAGGGTTTAATCGGGATCTGCAATCTGACATTAACCTGTTGCAAAAAGTGAAAGATGAGGTTGAGAAGCTGGATCTGATTGCCAATGACCCCAAAGCCCGTGAACTTGTTGCGGAAATACGGGCAGTCCTTGAAGGAAAGCATTCGAAGGTGGCCAGCAATTCCAAGGAACCGCAACGCAAGATTCTCGTGTTCACCGAGTTCGGCGATACGGTGGATCACCTGAAAGGATATCTGGACAGAGAGTTCCCTGGCCAGGTGATGACGATCCGATCGTTGAGCAAGGAAACGGCGGCGACAGTTCGTAAGAACTTTGATGGCTCGTGCAATGCCGGGTTTCAACAGGATCAGTTCAAGGTGCTTCTGGCGACCGATAAAATGTCTGAAGGCTTCAACCTCAACCGTGCAGGACTGGTGATCAACTACGATATCCCGTGGAACCCAACCCGAGTGATTCAGCGCGTGGGCCGAATCAACCGGATCGGAACCAAGGTTTTTGACGACCTCTATCTCTTTAACTTTTTCCCATCTGAACAGGGCCAAGGACTTCATAATGTGCGGCAGATTGCAGCAAACAAGATGTTTATGATCCACACGTCCATCGGAGAGGATTCAAAAATTCTGAATATCGATGAAGAACCTACGGCGGCTGGACTGTTTGAAAAGCTTGGACGGAATCCGGATACGCTGGAAGAAGAGAGTTTCCTGACCCAGGCTAAACGGGAGTGGGCGGAAATCTGCAATAAATATCCGGTGGTGGTCGAAAAGGTAAATAAACTGCCCGGTCGCGTGAAAGCGGCAGAGCACAGGGTATCGGAAGGCACGTATCTGTTTTCACGAAAAGGGATGACTCTCTTTGCTCTGCGCCACCAGAAAACAGAAGAGGCAGAGGACGAGATAGCTCAGCTTTCGATTCAGGAGGCCATCAGCGAAATTCGGTGTCCCTTTAACGCGAAACCATGCAAGGATTTTTCCAACAACTTCTGGCCAAACTACGAAACTCTTCAACAGAGCCTATCCGACCGCCGACACGGCGCGACCCCCGGTGCCACATCTCTCATCACGAAGGCGCGGAACGCATTGATCAGCAAAATTGCCAATGGCGCGGGAGGCGTCTTTGCAAAGATACTGCTGGATGATTTGCAGAATCACGGCACGCTTTCCGATCGAACCCTTAGAAAAATCATCGAGTCGTCAGGAACGGACGCGAAATTCGAGAAAGCGATCAGTCACCTGAAAACAGAGATGGGTGCTGATTATCTGGCCATCATCAAAGATAAACTGCCGCCCAACGAAATTGTCATCGCGATTGAGCATCAGCACGTTCAAGACGGAAATGCCGGCCAATGTGGTTAAGGGCCGGGAGTTGACCCGGTTGATCCAGCGATATCAGCAAGTCCTGATCAACGACGAACAAGTCCCGGAAATCACAGGGGCCATTCAGAAATGGGCGGCGACGCTCACCTCGGAGAGGAGAGCCCAGCACGTGCAGAATTTGCGCAAGAACAAGGAACCTGTGCGTGTGGATTCCGCGACGCCGGTTTGTCCTCGCTGTGGGGCGGCGATGGTCCTCCGGACCACCCGCAAGGATGGGGCTCCATTCTGGGGGTG
>CAZFSE010000002.1:45729-60035 GCA_964521805.1 uncultured Verrucomicrobiota bacterium | reverse complement strand
CCTTTACTTTTCGTTCTGTCATGGTCACATCCTCGTGTGTATTCCCGTTCGCCACCGGTTGTACCCCATGGGAAAAAAGAAGTCGAATCTTCTCCACGCGGGGCCGTGGAGCCTTGACCCCCATCAATCCCCCAATTGGAGCAGGCTCGCGTTAGAACCAGGCTGGACAACCCGGTTAAAAATGACGACAATTCCCTTGCTGTAAAAACCTGAAAGGGAGGCCTCATGAACTGCTTGAAACGATGGCAAGCCTTCGCGTTTGCTCTGTTCACCTCCGCCGTGCTGTGCGGCGCCATGGAGGCTCAAACCGTCATCGACCAACTAGGGTTGGTTCCCATGGAAGATGAGGCGTGCCCCGGCTACTACCGGGAGACCTACCGAGCCACCCGTTTCCAGGCGGCCATGGACAAGGAGCGCCAGGCTGGGTCTCTCATTTATTACCTGATGACCACAGCGCACCGCGAAGATCCCTGGCACCGGCTCACCTCCGATGAAATCATGCTGTACCACGCCGGCGCCCCCATGCACATCGTTCTGCTGTACCCCGAGGGGAAATGGGCAAGCTTCACCCTCGGCCCGCGCTTTGACGAAGGCCACCAGGCGCACGTCGTTATCCCGGCCGGAACCTGGATGGGCTTTGTCCTGCTGGACACTCCCGAATGCGATTGGGGGCTCTATGGCGTGATGGTCGTGCCCGGCTGGCACATTGAGGATGTCGAGTTCGTGCATGGGCAAGACATCGCCCCGCTTCGCGAACGGTATCCCGAAGCCTTCCAGCTCGTGGATGAAAAGGGCTGGACGGTGCTTCAGGGCAATACGCGGCCCTGAATCGGCTGGCCGGCCTCGTTGATGGTGTAATCCAGGACGTGGAGGTCTGTATTTCCCGCCTGTGATTTTACGGCGAGCCGGCACAGGATCAGCAGTTGCTCCATGACGCGGTCCATGATTTCGCCCGGCACCCCAAAGAAGTTGAAGTTCAGCGGCATGCCATCCGCAGCCAGTACAACATCCTTCCAAGGTTCTTCCGGTGGCACCCCTTCCGGCAGAAGACCTCTCTCGAAATGGATGCGCACCATGGATCCTTGCGCAATTTCCGTGAGCGGATCGCGAAGCGCCATCGCCTCCAGGCGGACCGGGTACTCGCCGAGATGTGCGTCCTCACGGTGGCGCAGGTTTTGAAGCCACTCCATCACCTGCGCGAATTCCACGTTCTTGGTTGAGCCGCTGACGAGATAAATTCGGCGCGAAGAACCCTTCAGCAGAATGTGAGACAGCGCCTCCGCCGTGAAGACCGGATGGCCGGTGATGCCCACAATCAAATCGAGCCGGGCAAGGGCATCCGCAGGCACAACGGATAGCTCGGGGTATTCAGATGGCATGGCCTTCGCGGCCCGGTCAACACCGATGACACGTTCCGCGCCGCTTCTCGCCGCAAGCTGGGCCAGCAGATGCCGCCCAATGAAGCCTTGCGAGCCAATGACCAGCGCGTGGCGCTGATGCAGGCTGTCCCCGCGCCCCGCCAGGATGTACTCCGCGGCCATGAGTATCGCCATCGCGGCGCCAAACGCTTCCTCTGTATTTTTGTAATCGGAAAGGGCGATGGTATAGGAAGGATAGACCGGCTCGCCACACTGCCGGCGAACCTCCATGAGCTGGTCATACCCATTGCGGGTGTGCTCCACGCCCGCCACCAGCAAGCCCGCCAGCCAGTCTCCAAAAAGCTGGCTGGACTCATTTCCCTCATCCGCTTTGAGATAACTGCGCCGCAGGGCTTCCTCCAGCGTGATCTTCTCCGCCGTCCACCGATTGAACACCGGCGCCGCGTATCCGCCATCCTCGATGAGCAAGACGCGCTGTCCGGCGCGCCGGGCTTCAAGCAACTGCCGCATGACCACATGGCAGGCGGCGGCCCGCATGGCCTTGAAATAATCCAGCGGTGTCCTGCGAAGCTCCTCATCCAGCGAGGCCAGGGGCGCCACCGGAGAAAACTCGCGCGAAAGGAGATAGCGGCCCATCAACTGCGCCTCATTCTCGACCTGGGTCAGCGAATGGAAAACGAACTGCTGTTCGGGAAGCGCCAGAAGCGCCTCCAGAAACGCATCCGGAAGGATGCTCTTGTAGCGGATGAACAAGCCATGCAGATGAGCGCAACCCATTTCGCGCAAGGCGGCAATCACCCCCAGCGTCTCAGCGGTGAAATGGTGGATGAACACCACTCGCACGCCCTCCAGCACGCCCTTCGATTCCACGGCCAGCCGCTCCAGGCGCGGCAGTCGCCGCAGGTAGCCGCGCAGATCCGCCCGCTGGCGGCGGCGCCCCAGGGAGATGTTTAAACAGGCGCCCCTCCGGGACATGTCGAGAAAGACCGTTCGCGCTCCGCTGGCCAGCTCAATCTCACAGCCGTCCGCCAGCAGGCGGACGGCGGACTCCTCCTGAAGAAGCAGAAGCATGCGCGCCAGCAGTCGCATCCATTCGGTGGAGCGGGCTTCGGGCAGGCCGTCCTGGCCCTGCCAGGTAAATCGCATCAGCCCCAGCCCCTCCAGGCCCGCGGCCCGCAAGGAGGCAAACCAAGCCGGCAGGCGGTCGGGCGTTTCCTCGTGAACTTCCCGCTGACTGCGCCCCGCCTGGTTCAGGCCGAGGGCCATCTGGTCCGCCAGCGAATCCGTATCTTGCTCAAAGAGCATGGACTCTTTTTGCGTGACCACCCGGTGAGGAATGCGCTTGAGATACAGGCGCTGATCCTCCTCCAGCTCAAAGAGGATGCGGAGAAAGGCCCCATCCGGCTCATACTCCAGCAAGACAAAGCCCTCCGGAAATTCGCCGCCTGCTTCAAGCGGAAAGAGACGCCCGTGCGGACCCTCCCCCGGCGCGGTTGTGGACCTGAACAGATCCTCGCGGATTGCGCTGTTGTGAAGGGCGCCCAGCACCCGCCGCAGTTGGCGGGTGAGAAATCCGGCATTCCGGACAAGCAATCCTGCCACCTTTCGACGCGCATGCAGGGCGATGCGGCGGACACCCAGCGAGGCCAGTTCCGGCGTGGCGGATGGGCTCACGGGATGCAACACGAGCTGGTCGGCATCCTCCGCGCGGTGCTGTTCCATGAACCGTTCGGCCAGGGTGGAAACCAGATCCGCCAGTCCCGAGAGAACCAGCACCCCGGACAAATCCACGCGAAAACGGCCCTCGCCAGAGCGCAGAAGCGGCGAGCCCAGGCTGGTCGGGCGCTGGCGCTCATCCGCCTGCGAGGGATCCGTGCGGTGTTCAAAGCGCTCTGATTTCTTGATCTGGGAAAGCAGATGGCCAATGTTCCGGGAGCTTGTCATGGACCGTCCTTCAGGCGCAGTTCATTCGCCTTGTTCTTGAGGTTTTTGAAGTAGTCACTGCCCGTGATGCGGGCCACTTCGCGGGACTGGCGGGCGTGGTCTATCTCGATGTGCAACTGACGGACCTCCTCTTTCAGGCGCGTCTCGCGAGCGCGGACGGCAGAGAGCATGAGCGAAAAGGCCGTGGCCAGGCGGCCCAGCTCGTCCGGGCGGCGCTGAAGCTCTCCAAGCTGATCCGCCCCATCGTAGCGCTCGTGCGAGGCCTCATCCGCGGCTTGCGCCAGCACGGCCAGCGGATGGGTGATGCGCCGCACAAAGATTCCCGCGAGCCAGAAACCCATGAGAATGACCAGCAGGGACAGCACTCCAATGGTATACAAATCCCGGGACGCCATGGCCGTGAGCGCACTCCGGCCCCAGATCGTCCCCAGGCTCACAGCGAAGGTGCCCAGCACCACCAGGCTGGTCAGATAGGTCGTCAGCAGGAAGATCGCCGTGGGAATGGCCACGATCAACAGGCGCGCCGCCAGCATCAGGAGCGGCATGATCATGATGGCAAAGAGGGCGTCGGTCACAAAGATGGGCAGAAAAAGAATAATCCAGGCACCACTCATCGTGTGGTGGCCCAGCACATATTCCATGAACGAGGAGAAAGCAAATGGCAGGGAGGCGGCGAGGATCAACAACAGATAGACTGCCTGCATGTCGCGCAAGGTCTTGACGGTGCGCACGCCGAAACTTGCCGCGAGGCCGGGAATTAGACCCATCAGCCCATTGGCCAGCGACCAGTGCCAAAGCGGCAGGGGATTGGTCCCCGCCGCCACATACCCCAGGCTGTCCCCCAGCGCGCCGGACACGAAACCAAATAGTGGGCCAAAGTACAGCCCCATGAACATCGGCAGGCAGACTTGCGGACGCAATTCCGCGAAGGAGCACCCGGGGAGATAATTCATGCCGGAAAGATAATTCGCCACGCCATAGGCCAGCGTGGCCGCCACCAGCGCCAGCCAGCGCCGCTGGCCGGCGGAAAACAGCGGGGCATGCTTTTCAAGCAAGGGCGGCAAGCAGTTTTCGGTATTCATCGGTCACGGGATGTTGTGGATAACGGCAAACAAACAACGCGCGGCTGGCGAGGTCCATCAGATCGCCGCTATGCGGAATGAGCGCCGTGGGCGTCAGCTGGTACGCTTCTTCCATTCGGCGGCTGACTTCCTCCGCCGGGATGGAGGAGGGAGCCTTGTTGACCACCAGCAGAATCTCCGGCACTCCCAGCTCGCGGGCGACCTCCACCGTAATGCCGGTCCCCTCGTAATCCTGGAAGTCCGGGCGCAACACCACCACCAGCGCATTGGAAAGGGCGATGGAGAGGAGCGTCTCCTCGTTGAGTCCGGGATGTGTATCAATCAACAGATAATCGAGGGCCAGATCCTTGACCAACGCATGAAACCCCGAGCTGAGCAAATCCATGTCGTATCCGTCATGGATGACGCGGGCAATGTCCACGGCATTGACGCTGGACGGGACCAGGAAAATCTTCCCGCACGCGCCGGGCGGCAACACAGCACTCACCTCACAGGCGGCCTGTGCCATGCGCTCGCACCGCCCCCACAGGAAGTCGTTGAGCACATACTTGAAATCGCCTTCCTTCTTGCCGAAGAGCACATGAATGCCGGGCGACTGAATATCCGTGTCCACCACCGCCACGCGCCGCCCCTCCAGCGCCAGCAAGGCCGCCAGGTTGGCGGTGGTGTTCGATTTCCCCGTGCCGCCGCGAAACGAATGAATGGAAACAATCTTGGCCATGGCAATACTCTGTAACCACCTCAAAAATGTTTGTAAACACCCGCAAAGTCAATTCATTACTGTGCGCCCTGCCGTCCGTTATTCAAGTTGCCGGAAACAAGGCTTCCGAAAGGCGTGATATGATTCGGGACGGCGAGAAGCGCTCCATGACAAAGGCGCGCTGTCTTCGGTGATCCTCGGCATGGGGTCGCTCCCCGGCAATACAGAGCTTTATAGCTGTCCGAAGGCCGTCGCGGCCGGCGATGATAAGACCCAGCCGTCCGTTGTCCGTCACGTCACGAACCCCGCCCACGTCTGTGGCTACGATAAAGCATCCGTTTGCCGCCGCTTCTACGAGAGCATGGGAGAAACCCTCCGAACGCGAAGGAAGCAGGAACACTTTCGCCCGGCGATACTGATGGGTGAGTTCCGCGCGGTCTGTGATTTCTCCCAAAAGCGAGAGGCGACTCTTCCATTGGGGATGCACGCGCAGGAAATCATCCACTTTCGCCCGGAAGCCCTCCATGACTGGGCCAACAAAACGAAGACACCACTCGTCAGGCTCCAGGTCGTTGAGGGCCTCCAATATCAGCTCATGGTTCTTAAGATGGTGTCCAATCCTTCCCACCACGAGAAATACATTTTCTCTGGCTTCCACCGGCTCCATAGCATCAAGCCCAACATCATCCATAAAGTTTGGAAGGAGAAGAATTTTGATGGGGTCGAGATCAAAGGGTCTTGCCTCCAACAGGCGGCCATGGCAAACCTGACTTTCAACGGACAGGATATCGGCGTGCTTGAAGAGGGATGCGAAGGAGCGATACCGGATGGCATCCTTCCAGTTCCTGGGGTTTAAAAGTCCATGCCGCCGCTCGCGCCAGCGATCAATCTCCAGCAGGTACTCGAGCGAGCCCATGGACATATCCGCCTTGCAGTACACTTTTCCCTTTGGGTTGAGCCATGCATACAAGACCGCGCAGAGATAGGAGGCCATGTTCACATGAAAGAGCATGAGAACATCGTGCGAACGGGCAAGCCGGAACAAGGATGGGACCAATCCAACACGTCCGAAAAATGGCAGATAGCGAACCCAGCCAGCCGTCCGCAACAATCGGGTGGTATGCTGGAAGGTTTTCGGAAGATCGGAGTTGCAGGCCTCCGCGTAGAACACCATGGTGGCTTCCCCGCCAAGGTGCTGGGCCAGGCGAGTAGGGAACTGGCCGGCATCTTTTGCAAGCGCCATGGCGTCAAAGGGCCTTGGAACAAAAAGGCAAAGAATCTTCGGTCTCGATGTCGGGTGCATACGCTCTCAGACGTTAAGAATCCTGTTTTGTTCAGGTTCAGGGCTGGCATTCTCAACAGCGAGCATAAAGGTCTCCGACTGATGATGGTGGAACTTTGGCCAAGGCGCGCCTGACCTCGTCCGCGGCGGACCATTGGGGAAGCAGAAACTCCATGGATTCGGCGAGACTGATTTGAAATTGGTAGTCCCCGAGCCGGCAAAGGTGCTCGATGGAATGGAGTGTGCTGTCCATAAATTCAGGCGTAAACTCCAGGGAAAGCGCCCTGACAGGAGTGGACAAACCAGCCATGACCTGGTCTTCAAATCCCTCCACGTCAATTTTGACAAAGGCTGGGCGTCCATAGTGGGCGATGAGATGGTCGAGTGTATCCACCAGGACCGTTTCCTTCCGATTCCATTCACACGGCGCGAAGCGTCCACTCTTCTTGACCGCTTGAACCCAGTCCGGCGAAAGCGAGGAAAGAGTGCGGTAGTTGCTGATCAGCAACTCTGCCTGACCCGTAGCGGCGCCGAGTGCCTTTTGAACCAGGTGAAAGTTGGGCGTGTCCCGGAAGATGGAGCGAAGAAAATTCGCGCACATTGTTTGTGGCTCAACGGCAACCACCACAGCCCCCAACCGGGCAAATACTTTGGCTCGGTTCCCCCAATTTGCTCCCACATCGAAAACGATCTCGCCCGAGGCGACGAACGGGCGATAGAAATCGAGGCGTTTCTGGTCTTCGCCGGACCATTCCTGGAATTGCCGCGCCTGCCGCCGCACGTTGCGCCGGTCAGCGAAGTGCCGATACACGGGATACAACGGCGTTCTCATGGCGATGGCCTTAAGCAATTGTTTCATGATTTGTGTCCATAACTAGCCTTCATACTGCCCCGGCGACAAGGAAATTTCGCCCCGGTTCTGCTTCGTCCGCTTGGTATGAGTAAACAGCGCATCAACCTGGCGCAATTTTCCGTCCGCTGTTGAAGACAGATTGTAGAGGTTATGAAGGTCAAACCCCGCATCAAAAAAAGCATTCAACACATACTCGAGGCTTTTCTGGCCCATATAGGTGGGTTGCGTGATAATTTCGGAATACACCATTCCAATGAGGCCATCCCTGCACGCCACGGCCGCCCCCTTTAGAACAAGGTGCTCGGCACCTTGAACATCCAGCTTTAATATGTCTATCGTTTGGATGCCCAGTTCGGCCAGCACCGCATCAATCGTCTTGAATTGGCATGGGACAAGCTCTTTGGTCTCAAGCCATCCCTTGCCCCAAGTCTGCTCTCCCAACTCATCCGTGGGCAGCAATGAATTGGTGGCTGAACAGGAATTTGCCGTCAAAGCGAACGTCCCTGCATGATCGGTAAAGCCATGGTTGAAAACTCGGATGCTGGGATCGGCTGTTGTATTGAGCCTTAAAGCGGCGAACGATTCGGGGAAGGGTTCGAAAGAGAAGATGCGCGCACTGGGGAAGAATTTCCGAAACTCCTGCGCCGATTGTCCTTGGTATGCGCCCACGTCGAAAATCACCGGCTTCGCCGTATCCGCGCACAGCCGTTGCATCTCCTTGAAAGGCGCCATCGGCCCGCCGTCCCGGCTGATGTGATAGCCCAATCGGTGCGCTAAATTTTGGATGACTCGCTTCATGATGAACTATTCCTTGCTGTATCTGCCTGCGCATGCGCGCGATCACCCCCGGTTCGCTGGAGCGCGAAGAGAAATAGCATGGCCCAGACGGCGTAGCCGAAGCTGGTCACATAGGGTCGCGGCAAAAACAGGACCACCACCGCGAGATACGTCCAGTTTTCCCGGCGGCGGATGCCCTGCCAGGCCACCCACAGCAGGAAGAAGTAGTAGGGGAACGACACAAAAATGCCGGAGGTCAGCAAGGGACCCATCGGGTTGGCGGTCATGGGACCGTACTTCTCCGTGAAGGCATGGACCTTGGTGATGCCGAGGGGGTCCAGGCCCCACAGGAAGGACCGCATGGACAACTTGGAATGCGCCAATTGCACCTGTTCTCCCCGGTTGTCGCCGGCGATCGTATGGGTTTCTGGCTGGTACTTGAACTTCCACATGATCGCATCGTCAATGGGCGCTTTCAGGAGAAAGAAATACACGAGGGTGACGCCGGCGCAGATGGCCAGAAAGACCGCAAGATTATGCAGAAACCGGCGGTCATAGCGGGAGAATACAAACAGGATCAGAAAAGCAATATGCGTCATGCTAAACGTGACCAACCCCAGGATCAGCAAGGCGAGGGAGGTCTTTTCGTTCCGCCCATATATCCGGCGCAGGGCCGCCAGTGCGCAGAGTAAAAAGGAGAGCGTCCCTGGCTCATCAAAAACGCCGGATGGACGGATGGAATCACCCACCCGCCAATTCGAGAACGTGGTTAAGTAGAAGAAGTTTATCCGTCCGTCGGGGTTCTGGATGGAGGCAAAGGCTTCCCCGCCATGCACCACGAAAAGAAACCCAATCCATGAGAACGCCAGCATGATGAATAGAAAGAGCGTGCAGAGATTGATGAAGCGGTGAATATCTTCGCGCCCTGCCACCCCGGTGATCAGCACCGAACCAATGAAAAAAAACGGGAGAAAAGCGATCTTGGGAATGTGCCAGTACAGGGCCGTGAAGCAGGATCCCAGCCACACTCCTGCGGCCAGCAAAACGCCGATCCGTGGAATGGATCTGCGCTCATACAACAGCGCAAAAAACGAGACTGCATACACTAGCGCGTAGATGTATTTGCCCCTGATCCCGGCCGCAGGCAGGAGGGGCGACAGGGTCAAGACCCCTTGAAGAAACAGCGCGCAAGGGATGAGCCAGCAAGTACCTTTGGATTCCTTTGTCATTCGAAAAGCTTGTCAGCGAAGTTTTTTGGGGTATGCGATGCAAATGCGATGCGCCCATTTTCGCCACATCGCTTCATGGTTGCCTCATCATTTATGAAGGCTTGGATGGCACGGGCGGTTTGTTGGGCATCCTGCAGGGGGAGAATGATGCCCAGGCGTTTGCCTTGGATTGTCCGCCCGATCATGCCCTCCGCACAGCCGATGACCGGCAAGCCCGCCTGCCCGGCCTGCACCATCACGCCACTGGCATGGAGGTGCCCGCGATATCCCATCCAAAGCAGATCGGCGGCGGCAAAAACACGGGCCTCATCGTCAGCCGAGAGGAACGCATCGAAGCTGTGGATGCGTCCGGCTTGCGCCAGCGGTTGCGCCGCCGCGGAGGCCATGAAGGCTTTGGATTCCGCGTCTTGCTGTCCCGCCAGAAGGACGTGCACACGGGCTGGCCCTTCCGGTTCCCGCAGGGCCGCCAACAGGAGGTCAATGCCCTTGCGCAGGCTGATGGCGCCATAGACCAGAATGACCAGCACGTCTTTAGCGATGCCCAGCGTCGCACGAGCCGCCTGCTTGGACATGGTTGCGTTCATCTCCGCCGGGTCAGGCAGATAGTGGCATTTCACGGCCCTCGCGGGATGGCGCTGGGTGATGTGCTCGTGAAGCGTTTCATCCATGACAAACAGGCTGGCCAGCGTTGGGTTATTGAGAAGCCTTAAAAAAAGTTGCTCTTTGATCCGTGTGCCGGGCGTTCTGGCCAGGTGAAAGGCCGGGCGCATGGCGATGCCGCCCCAGGGGGTTCTTCCGAAAGGCGAACCCCACATCGCCAGTGAGTACAGGCAATAGTCCACATAAGACAGAAACACAAAGGAGGGAGGTTCCAGCGGAAAGGCCGTGCGGTAATAACTCCTGAAGAGTGCGTAAAAACGGGCATCCTGCCGCGCCAGGGCCAGCAAGTCCGTGCCGGCCTCTCCGTCCCGAATGTCCGGCAGGAACGCCACATCCAGATCGGCGCCGCACTCGCTTTGCAGACGCAGGAGCAAAGGGTGTTGTGCTTGCGCGCGCGCGGTGGCCAGGCGCACACGATAGCCGCGCTGAATCGCACCGTGGGCGATCCATCGAACATACACGCCGTGGTGTCCGCTGAAGCGCGGCTCGATCAACAACAGCATGGGGCCTGGCGCGGGGCTCATCGCAGGCCTCCGCCTTTTGCCCACATCGCCCGCGAAATGAAAAACGCCGACGCAACAAAAACGACCGTGGCCGGCAGGAGCACGCGCGCCAGGACGGCAAACTGGCGCCACAACCCATCCGGCGCCTGGGCCTGTGACGTCCAGACCGCCACGACAATCCAGTAAAATAGTGCCAGGAGCAGTGTTCCCCACACCGGGCGCAGGCGCACGATGGGCCAGAAGCCCCGCAACTTCGACTGGACGTAGTAGCAGATAAGCCCTTGCGTGGCCATCGAAGTGAGGGTCCAGTACACGAGCAGGCTGTTCAGGCTGGCATCCCATATCCACCGCAGGGGCCAGAGCAGTAAAATGGACGCGGTGTGCAGCCACAAGGAAAACGCGGCGGCCTTTTCATGTCCCGCCGCGTTCAGAAAATAGTCGAAGGGAATGTTGAAAAGGGTAATCAGGTTCCACACCACAAGGATGCGCGTGGCCGCGAGGATGCCTTCCGGCAATGGTCCAAGGAGCAGGGTGAGCGCAGGCTCCGCGAAGCCGTACAAGCAGGCAAGCGCGGCACTGCCCAGCGTCATAAGAACGACCAGCGCCCCGGCCTGCAGGGTAGCGATCTCCGCGCGATTCCCGGCGCGGTACAGCGAGGCTATCGCCGGATACAGCACGCTGAATCCGCTTGAAACAAAATCGCGCGTGGCGACACTGGCCCGGAAGCCGATCGCAAATGCGCCCAGGGCTTTCACGCCCAACAGCGAGGCGATGATGAGCCGGAAGCAGGGCTCTCTGAGCAACCAGCTGACCGACATGGAATAGAAGCCACCCCCCGCCCTGGCAAGACGAACCACGCGCTCGACAGCCTGCCGCGCCGGGAGCTTGCCAGAGGGGATCCTCAAGCCACGTTGGGTCACACGCCGGCGCAGGAGCGCCCACCCGAGAATAGAGGAAAGAAGCAAGCCCAAGGCAAAGCCCTCGAGCGGCACATCCCGATATGCGCCGGTGATCGCCACGGCCAGCCCCACTGCGAGAGACAGCAGTTGGATGATTTGGACGTAGGCGTTGTCTTGGTAAGCCGCCAGCACGGAGGCTTCCAGCTTGCCCAAGAGTTGGAAGAGCGTGCCCGTCGCGATGAGGACAAGGGTGCCCGCCAGGCCCAGGCGATCATACGGCAGGGACGGCATCCACCAGGCCAAAAGGAGGACCGCCGGGAGCACCAGGACGAACAGCGCGGTCCAGTAGGCCTGGGCGACGGCGCGCATGTCGGCCCAATGCTCCCGCATTTGTTCCCGCGAGTCGCCCACATGCATGTCTCGCGCCAAAAGCTGGCTGAATCCCATATCCAGCAGTGAGATGAATACCGTCACGACATTCAACAGGGACCATAGACCGACAACCTCCAGGCCGGCGCGGCGCAGGATGACCCGGAACAAAAACAGTGTGCCCAGGGTGGCCACCGCCAGGCGCACAGGCCCCAGCAGTACCGTGGCACCGGCATCCCGGCGCACCTTCAGGAGGTGTTGGATGCGGTCGTATTCCAGGCCCGGTGTCAGGATCGCTTGATTAAATGCTTCAGCCATTGGACGGTTTCCCGAGGCAGATACTTTTTTAAAAACAGCACGGCAGAACGATAGGGGTGAAAAATATCAAACGGGGTATAGGACGGGCAGTTCCTTTTGGGCGTCCGCCAATCCGCGCCATAAAGCGCGAAGAAGATTTCTTCGTAGCGGCGCGGGATGCGAAAAGATTCCTCCAGGAATGGAAAATCCATGAAGTCGGCCAGGAGTGGGCGTGGCACAAGCGATCCATCTATGTTCCAACAGCGTTGCAAGGGGAAACGATGGTCTTTCTTGGCCACATAGACATCAATAAACTCGCCCGTGCGCATAAACGTGATGAAACGGCCATGGTCCTTGGAGCGCACAAGTTCAAAGCCTGCCTCGGCGAGCCTGGGTGCCGCGCGGGCCAGGGCCCGGCGGTCTTCTTCCATCACCACTACATCGGTGTCATAGTCATGCGTGATAAAATCGCCTTCCCGGATCGCGCCCAGCAGGGTGCCAAAAAAAAGACAAAAGACGGCCTGCTGTTCATCCATGATCCGCTTGAACAGCTTCAGGTTCTCGCGGGCGATGGCTTGGTCCATCGGCGCGATACAGTCACCCTCAATTCGTTTCAGAAGCGCGGGGCTGATGAAATCGCCGGGGGCCTCCCCGAGTATCCAGGCGGTCATGTCGTTCATGGCGTACGCTCCCCGGCGTGAAGAAAAACCCGTTTCAGTTGCCGTTTCAGCCCAGGCGGCAAAAAGGAGGAAAGGAGGTGCCGCAGGGGCATCGCTTGTTCAAAAAGCGCCTCGTCATAGGCGCGATCCGGACAAACCAGGTCCGGATGCCGGAGCGGAAAAGAGATTCCCGGCAACGGTTTCAGCGATGCAAAGGTATGGGTGTCATCGCGGTCGTGGGTGGAGTGTGAATCACAGCCCACATTCTGGACAAGCGTACGGGCGGGGACAATTGCCAGTCCATGGTTCAGGTTTTTGGCCAGCGCCCATTGATAATCCCACCAGGCCACAGGGGGATTGCCAGCAAAGGTGCGGTCCAGCATGCGCGAAAAAAACAGGACGCGAACAGGGCGGCGATAGATTTGCCGAATCAGGGCCTTGGATTCCGGGCTGGCCCAGGCTCGGACGGTGAAGTCAAAATGACGCCAGGCCCGCCGCCAGGTGGCCCAGCCGCATTCCGATCCCCACTGAGAGAAACAATACCCCAGTGTGCCGTTGCCCCATTGCCCCAGCCGGTTGGTGCCGGAGATTTCCATGACGCGGGAATCGTCGCGATAATGCTCCAGCAGTTCGGCGCAAAATCGGAAGAAATCCGGATGCGGCAACAAATCGTCTTCCAGGATGATGCCTTCCGGCTCGTTTTCAAAAAACCAATCCATGGCGGCGGCCGGTCCCTTCCCGCACCCGAGGTTGGTGTCCATGAACTTTGTTCGCACCGAGCAGGGCCAATCCATGGCATCTAAAACGGCGCGGGCTCGGCGGCAATCCTCCTTCTCGTTGTCTTGCGCCGGACCATCGGCGAACGCATAAAGTTTTGCTGGGCGGAGGGTTTTCAGGATATCCATTTGCGCCATCAATGACGCATGGCGTTTATACAGGATCAGCAGGATGGGGGTGTTAAACGGAGTCATGGCACCGGCCCGCGCTTGGTGAGGAAGACATTGAAACGGTAGGCATTGTGGGCGTAGCCGGGAATGTATTGATCCTCAATGTGCACCGTCATATTTGCGTTGCGCGCCGCCTCGACAAACCAGTTCCGATCAAAGAACAAATGGGCCAGCCCCGCGTATTTCTTTTCATACTCCGCGGTGCCCATCTCCCGGCATCTCCTGGCCAGGCTTTCCTCCTTGCGCGCAACATCAGGCACATCCAAAATCGCAACGGTTTTACGGGCTTTTTGGATCATCTTCGCCAGCACGGCGGCGGCATACGTCAGATTTTGGAAATAAAAAAAGACCGAATGCGCCAGCACAACATCGCAGGCCTCCGCGGGATTGATATCCGTGGCTTCCCTGGTTTGGAAGTCCGCCTGAGGCATGACTTGGCGCGCGATGTGGACCAGGTTTTCAGCATAATCAATCCCCGCCACGACATGCCCGTGCTGATAGAAGGGATACATGAAGGCGCCCGCGCCGCAGCCGACTTCAAAAACCGTGTCTTGGGGGCGAAGATGGAGTTGGGTAGCCAGCCGCTCCGTATAACGCATCCAGGCGGCGGTATCCAGGCCCCCAAAGCCGTCGTAGCCATTCAACGCCAGCAGGCGCGTCAATGTAGGGGCCCTGTCAGGATTCGCCTGCCGGCTTTCCCAAACTTGTTTCCATGCAGTGGGCGAG
>CAZFSE010000002.1:30292-45629 GCA_964521805.1 uncultured Verrucomicrobiota bacterium | reverse complement strand
TTGGCTAACGACTTGGCTTCCAGCAAGGACAGCATGCTGGGCTGGCCGGAAAACTCGATGAACGATTCATCCACGACGAATTGCTTTTCCGGATTCTCCACCGCGAACTCATACAACCGTTCCGTGGGCCATACGGACCCCGTTGGATTGTTGGGATTGACCAGGACGATCACGTCATGCCCTGGCGCCAGCCGGATGATCTCCTCGGCATTCACGCCAACTTCATCGGCATAATAGCCGGCGTCTGGGAACATGCGCGGGTATTCGCCAAACGTGGGTCGCGGAATTAGCACACGACGCCCGGCGAAGAAGCTTTGCAGCCAGGGATAAGCCTGGGACGCGCCGTTGAGGACCATCAACCGCTCCGGGCGGCACAGCAGATAGTAGGCCAGTTTCTGGTTCAGGATGGGTTGCGCGGAGCCGTAGCTTTGGACCAATGCAGGCAACATGTTGCGCAACTCGGAAAGGATGGCGCCCGTGGGAAAATACATGTTGCGAATAAAGCAGAAATCCAGGATGTCATAATTCCAATGCCCGCCGCAGGAGCGCTCCAAAATGTGCTGGCGCAGGGCGGAATCGAAATGAAAGCGGGCCTCGTTGACATCGTTGGGATCATCCAGCTCCGCCCACTTTTCGCCATTGAGGATTTCCGCATGAATCGTCGCATGCTGTAGGTAAATAATAATCCCCAGCACCAGTTCATAAAAGACATTGTCGTTAATGACCGAGGCATAATACGAAAGCAGTTTCTTGAACGGCCCGGCACAGAACTCCTTTGAGAACCGGTAAATATTGAGCGTCTTGTATTTGTCGTCAAAAGAAAAGCCCGCGCCCTGCCGGTGAGGCGGAATGACTTCCGTGATCACACCATCCGCCACCGTGACTACAGTGCCATCCATCCCCATGCGATAATGATCCAGCAAGGCCGCGTTGGGATGAGGGGAGGCCAGGAGCCGCCGAATCACCGAGGGCTCAACGATCAGATCGCATTCCATCAACACCAGATCGCTGTCCAGCTCAATATGATCGAGAGCCAGCGCCATGGAATAGATGTTGTTGGTCTGGGCAAAACGCGCATTATGCACATAGGTGAAATGCACCTGCGGGTAGACCTCTTCCAGGTGGGCGCGGAGGGCTTCCGCCTGATACCCCGTGACCACAACAATCTCGGTGATGCCATTGTCCAGAAGCGCATCCACAATCCACTGGATGACCGTGCGCCCCCGTATTCGCAACAGGGTTTTATGCGCGGCATCGGTCAGCGGACGCATCCGCTTGCCGGAACCTGCCGTCAGGATAATCGCTCTCATGCCCCGCATTATGGCACAAAACAGACTGCCAGCACAAGCGGCGGCGCCGGGAAGCAGACACAGAAAAGTCTTGTGGCGCACAGCGGCGACTGCCATCATGACGGTCAGTGTAGAAGCAGAGGAGTGCATATGCGCGCAAAATGGTCATGCGTTTGTCTGGTTGCCGTTTGGGGCGTTGTTTTTGGAGCCGCATGGGGTTGGGCGGGACCGCTCGATCCAACCAATGCGCCGGGGCCGACCATGCGGTCGCTCGATGAAATCTTCACGATGGTTCAATCCGTCAATGGAAAACTGCCCGTCTTTCCTGCCTCCGTGCCCAAAACCGGCCAGACCAATTCTTACGCTGTGGGCGACGATGGCTCGCACAAGCGCGGCGTAACGGTCCAGCATCGTTTTTCGACGGGGACAGATGGCGCCACCAACTGCGTCACGGATGCGTTGACCGGCTTGGTGTGGTTGAAGAATCCGCCCATTGCGCCCCGTGTGTGGGCGGATGCCTTGGTGTATTGCGATGCGCTGGATGGCAACGACGGGCGGGGGGGTCATGCGGACTGGCGACTGCCCAACTGGAATGAACTGCGCAGTTTGATTGATGCGGACCGCTTTGGTCCAGCCTTGCCCGCGGGCCACCCGTTTATGGGCGTGCAGAACGGCTATTACTGGTCGAGCACCACGGTGGCTTCCGCCCCGAACAATGCATGGCTGGTGGATTTGAACGTGGGCCAGATTGTGGTTGGGGACAAGCTCGTAACGGGCACAACCTGTGTATGGCCTATCCGGGGCCCGTAGATCGCCGCGCGTCAGCGAGGGTCAATCGCCGTCGCATGCGAGGAAATCGATCTGGCTTAACAGTGCCTGAACTTCCGCCTGCCGCTCGACGCCTGCCAAGCGCAGGGCATCGGCGGCATACTGCCGAGCCCAGTGGCCATAGGAGATTCGGCGATAGCCAGGTTGGGCCTTCTGGTCTGCTGTGTAGCGCAGGCGCGGGTGCGGCACCCATAGCCCTCGATCATCCAGTTTCTTGAGCTCGCAACACACAATCGCGAGACGCACATACAAGTCAACCGAAAGCGCGCTCGCGTACTGCCCGTTCGCCAGTTCCAGACGCCATTCGTAATGTTCCAGGGCCAGCCCCAAGTGATGGACCCGCACCATTTCGTTGGTGGTGTCGTGCCCCATCCTGTCATGATACGCGCCCAACAGCTCGTGGGTTTTGGCGTCATTCGGATCCAACTCGAATGCGCATTGCAGATAGCGGGCGGCCAGCTCGGGCGATTGCAAGATGCGCCAATGCAAAAGCGCCCGCTCCTGCCATGCGCGCACCCGGTTGGGACTGGTTTGCACGGCCTGGGCATAAGCGGCATCCGCCAACTGGGCGCGTTGACGGCGAAGAGCCGGGTCCGCCGTGTGCGCAGCCCATCCGGTGTACAATCCCCCCAGGTTCAGCGCCGGTTCAGCCCATGGAAGCCGCAAGGCCTGCGTCCGGCGAATATCCTGCAGGGATTCCTCCATCAGGGCATCGCGCGTCTGGACGTCCGTCTGCCGCGTGGCCAGCAAATACCGGGTTTTTGCACGTGTGGCGCGATAGACCTCCTCCGACGGCGCCAGGCCCAACGCTCGCGAGAAAAGAAGGATCGCGCCCGGCAAATCCTGCGCCGCTTGTCTTTTCAGTCCTTGCGTGAACAGCATGCTGGCATAAATCGGGCGTACACAGACAACCGCCATCAACAGCGCCACCAGGACGGACGTCGCGATGCCGGCCATGACCTGGCGGCGCGAAAGGCGGCGCGCAACGTGGCGCCGGCGCTCTGAAGGGCGATTCCAGCCCACGAGCAACGCCGCAAACGCAAAAAATAATGTTCGCGTTGTGATGGTGGCAAAGCCGAATTGGATTTCCACCATGTGCGCCGTCATACCTGCAAGCAAGGCAACCCCGATGACCGGGTTGGCGGCCAAAGGCGGGGGGGCGTCCGCATCTGCACCGCGCCGCACAAGATAGAGCATCAACCCGGCCAGCAGACCCAAAGGGAATCCCACCCCCGCGAGGGCAACGCCCTTCCACATCCCCGCAAGCAGGGCGCAGACACCTCCCCCGCCCAAGGCATGCGCCAGCAAGACCATCGAATCCCGCCGGCCGCGCAACAAGGCCAGGCGCTGGAGACCGCACATGAAGAGTGCCAGATAAAACGTCCAGAGCGATGCCCACCCCACCAGGCCGGTGGACACCAAGGTGTCCCATGTTTCATTATGAGCGCGGTCCAGGATCGCCGACTTCTTTTCCAAGCGCTCTATTTCCACGGGATATACAGGGTCAAACACCAACGCCAGGCATTCCGGACCATAGCCAATCCACGGACGCAACGCATTCAGCCTGTCAGGGCGATCGGCGGCAGGCGCCGATGGGGCAGGCCGAAAAACCAGCGAAGCAACAGCTTGCCAGGTGGCGAGGCGCACCCGGACGGAGCTTTCCCTGGCATCCAGCATGTGGCCAAGCACCCTCCGCGCGGAACTTCCGCCCGCATCGTGTTCAGGGAGGATATTCTGCAGAAAAGCCACAGAGATGGCCAACAGCGCGCAAAGGCCATACAGCGCCGCCGCCCGGCGCCGGGCTCCACGGATGCGCAGAAGCAGTAGCGCAAACATCAACAAGCCCGCCAGTCCACCGACAAGCGGGCCGCGACTGCCGGTGGCCCCCAAGGCGGCCGCTTGCAAAGCCCAGATGCAAGCGTAAAGCCAATATGCGCGTGCGCGCAGAATGAGTGCCGCCGTTATGGGCAGTAACATGCTGGCATAAGCGCCCAAAAAAACCGGGTTGCCCAGTGTGCTACTGCAACGAAACGTTACATCGTCGCGCCAAGGCATTGGGTCCAGTCCCGCTTTTTGAAGGATGGCATACGCGCACACGGGCACGCTGGCGAACACAACCACCTTGAGCGCTCGCTCGATTTGGAGGGGATGGCGAACCCATGTGGCCAAGGCCATAAACAACACGACCCAGGCGAACAGCATGACGAGGCCCTGCGCCCGATCATGAGAACCCCAGAACGAAACGGTCGGCGCGACCGAAAGCAGTGTCGCGAGGGTGGCGGAAAACGCCACGGCTTTCAACCCATGCGCAACCAGCTTTGGCAAGTCGGCGGCGCGCCCATCGCCTGTCGCGCGACGCCATAACCATGCTCCCCCGAGGAGGATGGCGCAGAAGGTGACCCAAGCCGCTTTTTCGGGCTCAAAGCATTGAATGGAAAACGGATTGAAAAGCAACGGAACACAGCCGAGTGCGAGCAGGCAGACGATTTGCTCGAAGGCACCGGCATGGGCTGGATGATCCTGTGTCAGAAGCGCCTCATACGATTGTCACCCTTGTGGCCATGCTTTGGATAATAACAGCACGTATGCATGGAATCCACCCCGATTCGGACCTCAGCCCGCGTAGCTGGGCGGGGCCAAAAATGGATGCCAAGGTTTGAATCCTCCTTTAATCAGGCATGAAAAGTGCTGTATAAAGCCATGCACTGTCAAAAAGGAGATTATCAATGATGAAACATAGCGTAAAAATGAGCCTGCTGTTTGCGGGACTGCTGGGATCCGCCTGCCAGGCCGGGCCGCTGGTTATTGACCACCGGCATGCCGACATCACCCAGCTCACGTCCAACCAGATTCAACGGGCCAAGGATGTCCTGCATATCGCCTATGGCCATACCTCGCACGGAAGCCAGGTTACGGATGGGATGTCCGGCCTTGTCGGCTTTGCCAATCGAGGCGGCAAAGGTCTGTCTTTTCCCACCAATTTCTTTGCCTGGAACAATGGGGGCTCGGGAGGCGCGCTGGATCTGCATGATTACGCCATGGGAGGCGATGTGGGGTATTACCCCGACTGGGTCAACAACACACGCACCTATCTCAACAATCCTGCCAACTCCAATGTCAACGTCATCATTTGGTCCTGGTGCGGGCAAATGTCTGGCAAGTTTTCGGGTGGAACGCTCACCAATGAGTTTCTTGCGCCGATGAGCATGTTGGAAACGTCTTATCCAGACGTGGTTTTTGTGTACATGACCGGCCATGTGGATATCTGGGATGACGCCAATCAAAAAAAGGCCTGCCAGGCGATTCGGGAATATTGCGCCGCAAACAACAAGGTCCTCTACGATTTTGCCGACATCGAGCATTACGATCCGGATGGAAATTATTATGAGTACGTAGACGATAATTGTGGCGTCTATACCGGCGCTGGCTCAGGGTGGTATGACAACTGGGCCACCAACTGGCAGGGAACGCATACACAAAACGTGGATTGGTATTCCTGCAGTTCCGCCCATAGCCAGCCGCTTAACGCCAATCAAAAAGCATATGCCGCCTGGGCGCTCTGGTGCGCCATCGCCGCCGATCTGAACCGGGATGAGATTCCGGATGCTTGGGCGGACAGATATGGCGGAGCCGACGTGGTCATGGGCGGAACCCATGACGGTGACGGCGATGGCGTGAGCGACTTCCAGGAATACGTCGCGGACACCATCCCCACCAACAGCCAGTCTTATTTTCAATTTCTCAATACAGAGAGCGAAGTGCCTGGGGCCATAAGATTTGCCTGCACTAATTCGCGCCGCTACAGCTTGGAATACTGCGATGATCCATGTCCCGGACTCTGGACGGGGCATCCGGGTTTCACCAATCAAACCGGCGAAGCATCCGGCCACATGATCTGGTCACCGCCTCTCGCTGAGCCCAGCAGGCTGTATCGGGTAGGCGTCGCTCTGCCCTGATCACCATCAGACGATCCAGGCAACCGCTGTCACGCGGCTTGGTGGCGGCGCCATTCTGTTTTGCGCAGTTGACGTCCGGCAAGGCGGAGGACTATTCTCATCATCATGCGCCGGGGAAACAAGCGGCGCAACAGGATGGAGCGGATGACCACAAAAAGCGCCAGTTTCGGCCTGCAGTTTTCCATCGCACTGCTGGTCACCGGGAATCTGATTGGCGCGGGCATCCTGGGCCTGCCGGTCATTGCCGGCCTCTGCGGCCTCTGGCCCGCATTTCTTGTAATGGTCATCTTTTGCCTCGCCATGTATTACACGGCTTGCGTGATTGCCGATGAGACCATCCTGGCCCGCAGTGCCACGTTTAATTATCCCAGCCTGTACCACCAGTACCTGGGCGCCGCGGGCAAGTGGATCGCCATCGCCGCCAATATGCTGATTCTGTACGGGCTCCTGACCGCCTACTTGACCGGTGGCGGCGCGATTATCCTGCAGGCTCTGCATATGAAAGCCTCTTTCGTCGTGAGCGTCCTGTACTTTCTGGGCCTGACTCTGCTGACCGTGGCGGGCATGGCCATCATCCGCCGCTGTAATGCCGGGTTGGTGGCGCTGATGTGGATTTCCTTTCTGGTCATCGTCATCCTGGGCGCCCTGCATATCCAGCCGGAGAATTTTCATCATCACGACTGGCTCATCGTCCCCCTCGCCATCCCGGTCATCGTCACCTCCTTCCATTTTCACAACATCATCCCCAACGTCTCGGAGGCGCTGGCCTACGACCCAAAACCCATCCGCCGCGCCATGCTCATGGGCATGTTTTTTGGCCTGGCCATGAATGCCCTCTGGCTCTGGGTCGGAATCGGCGTGGTGGACCTGGCCGGAAGCGAAGACAGCCTGGTGCAATGCTATGTCCACAACATCCCCGCCACCATCCCCATGTCGAATGTGATTCATTCCCGGCACTTCCTGCTCTTTGCCATGATTTTTTCCATCATCGCCATCGTCACCTCCTATGTGGCCAATGGCCTTGGGTTGATGGGCTTCTCCCGGGATTTGCTGGAAAACTATCTGCACATCAAAAGCCCGCTGGTCGTCATGGCCGTCACCTTTCTTCCGCCCTTCCTGATCGCCCAAATCAACCCCAACATTTTTCTGAAGGCCATCAATTTTGTTGGGGGGTATGGCATCGTGGTCCTGTTCGGCATCCTGCCCTGCATCATCGCGCTGATCAAAAAAGACCGCACGGGGCGGCAACGCTTGCTGGCGCTGGCCATTCTCTTGCTGTTTGTCGTGGTCCTGTTGCTCCAGCTGGGACTGGACACCCAGTTGTTGCACGTCGAATTGCCTGCTCACTAGAGGTTGCCCATGAAGATGATGAAAACAGCAGTCTTCGCATGCCTGATGGCCGCATACGCCGGCATCCTGCGCGGCGACAGCCTTGATCTGCAGTATTCCATTGGGCTCCAGCAAGCCACGGTGGAATTCACGCGCCTTCAAACGCAGATGGAGGCCCTCGTGGGTCTGCTGGAGCAAGGCGGCCTCGAATCCTTGAGAAAAGCCTCCCCCTCCCTGCTGGATTCCGCCTTTGTCCTGGACCCATCCTCGGGGCGGGTTCTTTTAAGTGGCGGGCGCGAGGCGGGCGATTATTTCCACATCAACGGGCGTTCGGTGGCGCGTGCCACGATTCGTCACTGGCAAGACAACCGGGACGGCAACCTGCTGGAGCAAATCGTGGACCGCAGTAGCCACCCCTACCGAATGCTCTACAGCGATCTGGCCATCACCCAGGAGGGACAGCTCTTCGTGGTCGCCGTGGGACGCGAAAATCTGGACCTGGAAAAACTCTTCATTCGCCGACTGATTGAGAAGGCCTGCTCCACCATCCAGGGCCAAGGCCTAGAAAAAGCCCTGGCCCTTTTTGACGACCCCAGCGGAGATTTTCGCTCAGAATACACCTACGTCTTCGTCTATGAGGGGGACCGTTGCCTCTTCAATCCAAATTATCCCGAACTGGTGGGGAAAACACCTCCCGAAATGGAGCCGGGCATCCGCGCGGTGGTCAGTGATTTTCTCGCCCTCTCCCAACGGCAAGGCGAAGGCTGGCTGACGGTGCGTGTTCGGAATCCCATCACCAAGACCAGCGACGAAAAGGACCTGTACATCAAACGCCTCATCCTGGGGGGGCGAACCTACACCGTCGGCTCCGGCATCTATGAGGGCATGGACGAGCCTCGCCCAGAAGATGGCACAAAATAGACGTCCGGCGGGATCCAGCCCGCGAGCCAAGACCCCTCCCCCCCGTATGGAAACAACGTGTGGGTAGGCGCTAATGTCCAGACGTGCATCTGCGCTTATGGGGGAAATGCCCGTCCCGGAACTCCTCAATACGAACGGTCTTGCCATCCAACTTGGCGTGCTGGTCGCCTTGGAGGACCTTGCTGGCCGCGCGCCTTTCGACAGAAAACAAAGCATGATCCTGCTGGAGCTCTACCCCGGTAATCAACTGCGAGGCAATGCCGCATTTTTCGCAGATCAGGCGGACAATGGCCCCCTTGTTGACACGGTCCATCCGCCCGCTAAACCGGAGGACAAAGCGCTTGGCATTTTCCTGCACGGCGTATGCCCTTGCCGGCGGGTGCCCCGCCGGGAAAACACGCTCATGCCGCGAGGGATGCCGGGACGGCTCGGGCCGCTCGCTTCTGAAGTCCACATTGATGTCGCCCGCATGGCGGTAATAATCCAGGAACCGGTTGAATTCCGCCGCAACAAACCGCTTGATCAGATCCTTCTTGTCGAAGGCGCTCAGCTTTTCCATGACCGCGGGCAGGTACTCCTCGATCTCGGCGGAACCCGCATCCGTCTGGACAATCTTTTCCACCAGGGAAAACAGCTGTTTCTCGCAAATCGCCTTTCCATTCGGGATTTTGCGGCGCTGAAAACGGATGTCGCTCCGCCGCTCCATCTCCTGGATGCGCCGCAGTTCCCGCAAGTTCACCAGCGCAATGGACATGCCCGATTTCCCGGCGCGCGCGGTGCGCCCACTGCGATGCGTATAGACGGAGGCATCATCCGGAAGCCGGTAATGAATCACGTGCGTGATGTCATCCACATCCAGTCCCCGCGCCGCCACATCGGTGGCCACGAGGAGTCGGATGGATTTTTGCCGGAACTTGCGCATGACGGAATCGCGCTGGGCCTGCGACAAATCGCCATGCAGGGTCTCCGCCTGATAGCCATCCTGCATCAAATCCTCGGCCACCGCCTGCGTCTCGCTTCGAGTCCGGCAAAAGATCAGCCCATAGATTTCCGGGGCAAAGTCAATGATGCGCTTCAACCCCTGGTAGCGATGCTTCTCATGAAGCACATGGCAGATATGCGTGATATTTTCCGCGCTCTGATTCTTGTTCCCAACCGTGACTTCCTGCGGGTTGGAAAGGTAGTGCTTCGCAATCTCGGCCACCCCCCTTTCCATCGTGGCGGAAAACAGCCAGATTCGCTTCTCCTTGGGCATGCTGTCTAGGATGGCGTCCAGATCTTCCTTGAAGCCCATGTTCAGCATTTCATCGGCTTCATCGAGCACCACGCACGTGACCTTGGACAGATTGGCCGCCTTGCGCCCGATCATGTCGAGCAAACGGCCCGGCGTGGCCACGACAATCTGGGCTCCCCGATGCAACTGGTGGAGCTGTTGCACAATGCTGGCCCCGCCATAGATCGGCACAATCGTCACACGCGGCATATGCCGGGCAAATCCGCGCAGATCATCGGCGATCTGAAGGCATAATTCGCGGGTGGGGCAAATGACGGCCACCTGCGGCTTTGGGTTGTCCAAATCGAGGCGCTGAAGCAGGGCCAGCCCATACGCCCCGGTCTTCCCCGTGCCCGTCTGTGCCAGGCCAATAAAATCCTGCTCTCCCTTCAACAGCAAGGGAATGCCCTTTTGTTGAATGGGCATGGGTTTTTTAAAGCCCAGATCGCTCAGGGCTTTCAGCAGTTCATCGCGCAATCCCAACGTTGTAAAACTCATGCCATGCTCTTTCCAGGGGTCAATTCAGAAGCCGTTCCATCCATCGCGCCCTGCCATATACGCTTCTTGCGCAAATTTACAACCCCAATTGTTCACCCAACGAGCTTTCCACATTTCAATCCTGAGAAAAGGCAATGCCGGAATATACAAAGGATACCCGCGCTGGTATACATACACCGGGTTTCAAAACCTGAACGAAGGAAGGATGGCTTCATGAAGGCAGGCCTGAATCGTCTGAGCATCTTGAGCAAGCTTCTTCTCATCAGCTTCTGTTTTCTAATCCCCATCATCACGTTGCTCTGGCTGACCGTGAACAACATCAACGAAAGCATCCAGTTCTCCCATCTGGAGGTCGTTGGAAATGAATACCAACGCCCCTTGGAAAGCCTGCTGGACGCCGTGACCGCCTACCAGATCGGGCAAACCCTCTCGCTTGCCAACCAGCCGGAAGGGCAAACCATGTCCAGCCAGGCCAAAAACCGGGCGGATGAAGCCTTTAAGGATCTCAAAGAGATTGATGAACGGCTGGGGCCCTCCCTGCAATTTACCCAGGAAGGGCTTTCAGCGCGCAACCGCCTGCACCTGCGCCCCTCACTGCTGGAGGAAAAATGGCGGGCCCTGTTATCCTCCGACCCCGGCAAGGATGCCTCCGCATTCAACACCTTGGCCGCCGGCATCATCGCGACAATTCGAGAAACCATTACACACGTTGGAGATGCCTCGAACCTGATTTTGGACCCCGATCTCGACAGTTACTATTTAATGGACATCACCTTGCTGGCCCTGCCCCAAACCCAAGACCGGCTGGCGTCCATTCTTCTGAGTGGCCTCGAGAAAATCCGGCAGGACAAGCTGTCGGAAGAGGATAGAATTCAGATGGCGGTGGCTCATGCCACCCTCACAGAATCGGATCTAAATCGCATTCTGGCGGATGCCCAGACCGTTCTTCAGGAAGATCCCCACTTCTACGGGATCAGCGAATCCTTGCAGAAAAAACTGCCCCCCGCTCTTGAGCAATACGAGAGCGCCCAGCAAACCTTCCTGTCCTTGGTCAAAACGGCTTCCGCCAGCACGGACCAGAAGATCGCTCCCCCTGAATGGGTGCAAGCCGGCTTGCGCGCGAGAGAAACAAGCTTTTTACTTTGGGATCTGGCCTCGCAAGAGCTGAACACCCTGCTCACCACCCGCATTGACAACTATAAGGCCCGCCGCACGAAAGCCTTGATGGCCGCGGGGTTTGCCCTCCTGCTCGCCTACACCCTCTTCTACTTCATCCTGATCAATATCACCAAACCCTTGCACCAGGCGGTCAAGCTCATCCGTCAAATGGCCTCGGGCAACTTGCGGGAAAGACTCGCCATTGAGCGAACAGATGAAATCGGCTCGGCCGTGTCCGCGCTCAATGAACTTGGCGTGTCACTCGGCGGGCTGATCGGGGGGATGGCCGGCGCGTCCGTCACGCTCAACCGCACATCCGAAGATCTCTCCTCGTCCGCAACCAGCATGGCCGCCAGCGCGGAGGAAATGACGGCCCAATCTCAGGCCGTCGCCGCGGCAGGCGAACAACTATCCTGCAACATCCACTCCATGGCGGCCGTGGCGCAGGAGGTTTCCACCTCCGCCTCTTCGGTGGCCGCCTCCATTGAGGAGATGAATGCCTCGATCAACGAAGTGGCCAAGAACTGCGAGAAAGAGTCGGGCATGACAAAACAGGCCAACGAGAACGCCAGCCAGACCCATGGAATCATGGCCCAACTGGGCGCTTCCGCCCGCGAAATCGGCAAAGTGGTTGAAGTCATCAGCAATCTTGCCGATCAGACCAACCTGCTCGCCCTCAACGCTACGATTGAAGCCGCCAGCGCGGGGGAAGCCGGCAAGGGCTTTGCCGTCGTGGCCAATGAAGTCAAGGAACTCGCCCGGCAAAGCGCCAAGGCGACGGAACAGATCGGCCAGCAGATCCAGCACATGCAAACCAATACGCAGACCGCCATTGCCGCCATTGATCAAATCACGAAGGTCATCGCCGATATCAACAACATATCGCTGACCATCTCCAGCTCGGTGGAGGAACAGTCCGCAACAGTAGGCGAAATTGCCAAAGCGGTTGCGGGAGTCTCGGGCGCCACAACAGACATGGCCCGCAATGTGCAGGAAGCCGCAAATGGGGCCAGCGAGGTTTCAAAGAACATTCAAGGCGTAAGCATGGCATCGCGTGACATGGCGTCCTTTGCCTCCAAAACTCAAACCCAGGCCAAAATGCTGTCCGGCGTGTCCACCCAGCTGAAGGATCAGATGGGCAAGTTTTCCGTCTGAAAGAGCGGATCCCCCGCTTCACTTCCTGCGCCCGCGCGGCGTCATGTGTTTAGTATGGGCCCACGGAACAAGCCAGCCTGAATCCAATGCCGCTGGAGGCATAATCAGGCACGTCAAATGGCCGGGTGGGCGCCGGAAACACATTCGCTCCAATCGAAAATCGGGCCGTTCACCGGACAGCTTACTCGCTCAAGCCCGTTTGATCCAATCAGGAGTATAGCGTTCGTACTTTATCTTGATCGCCTCGGGGAGGTCCCGGTAATCCCCGATGATCTTTCGGCAGGCCGGAGAACCGCACAGGCAGGGGAGCGTCCAGCCGTCGGCGGTGATCATCGAATAATCGAAGGTGACTTCTTCGTCTTTCTGGATGTCCCGCAGGGCAACCAGCAGGACATCCCGGACAATGCCGGCATTCGGATCGCAGGAATGGTTGGTGTACACGCCGGGCTCCCGGGCGATGAGATACTCACCCACGCCGATATTGAACAAGTGGTCCTGGACCTCCCGGGGAATGCCCTCCAGCCGGTCAATGTGGACACGCGGACCGTTGAATTCCAGAACGGCTTCATCTCTCCGGATGTCCCGTGAGGCAAAGATGCCGCGCCCCTTGCCCGGTGTTTCCTTGACATATGCCAGCATCTCCATATTCACGAATCTCCTTTTTTGGTCAGCTTCACTCCCGGATGCTCCTCCCCTCTTTACGGCCCCACGGAGCGCGCCAGGCGCAAGCCAAAGTTCTCATTGACGGAACCGGGCGTGGAGACCGGCCTGACGGCCACTCGGTTGAAGTCCGCGCTGTCCCACCAGCCACCGCCGCGATGCAGGCGATGATAGCCCTCGTCCGGGCCCCGTGTATCCGGCACAACCGCCTCCGGGGTGGCATAGAATTCGTCGTCATACCAATCCCAGCACCATTCGGAAACATTGCCCGCCATGTCATACAGGCCATATCCATTGGGCGCGAAACTCCCCACCGGGCTGGTATACGGCTGGGCGCCGGTTCTATAGGTGGGGTGCCACTGCGGCGTGGTGCTCACGTCATAAATAAACACGTTGGTCCCATTGTCCTGGACGCAATAATAGTTGGCCTGGCTGTGGCGGATGGTATCCACATCCACCCAGGGGAAGCGCGCCCCCTCCGCTCCGCCCCGGGCCGCTTTCTCCCACTCCGCCTCCGTCGGCAACCGGTAGCCATTGGCTGTCCAGTTGCAGGAAACCTCCGCGTCCTGCCCCGCCTTGTAGACGGTCCCACTGGAGGAATAACAGGGGGTGTATCCTTCCCGTTCGCTCCTGGCATTGCACCATTTGATGGCGTCATACCAGTTGATCGTGGTGATCGGATGCGTGTTGGTCTTGCCCACGCCGGGATTGTCAAACGCATACCCGTTGATCAGCGCCCAGTCATAGGTTTCGTTCCACTCCTGCTGGGTCACCTCGAAATTGCTCAGGGTGAACGTGCTGATGGCCACATCATGCAGGGGAAGTTCAAACCAGTAGCCCTGGTTGGTGTCCATGCGGTCGCCCATGGTGAACGTGCCCGCGGGAATGGTCATCATGGCCTGTGCCGGCGCACGGGACTCGCTCCCCACCACCACCCGGTAGAAATAGGGGCCCTTCGCCGTGGCGGTGGTGTCCGTTACGGTGGTAAAGCCGGGCTGTCCGGCAATGTTGCTCATCAGCGGCTGGAAGGCCGGGCTGGCCGTCAGATCCAGCGACCGGTCCACATGATACATCCGGCCTTCGACACTTTGCCAGCGGATCACCAGGCCCCCCGCCTCCTCCGTCACGCTCCCCTCCATCATCCCCAGGAACGACGACGCGTTCGTCGGGTCCGTGCCGGTGACCTCCACCTCGGTCCAATCCGTGAACCCGTCGCCATCCACATCGGCATACATCCCCCACCACGCAGACTCATACGCGCCCATGTCCACCACGGCATGCTGGATGCGCGGTTGCCCGGCAAAATCAAACGCCCCGGACATCCAGCCGCTGTTGACGCCCGCGTTGACGCAAGGCGAATTGCTTTGCAGGCGGCAATCCCCGCCGCCGGCCAGCATGGGATCGGCGGTGATGGTGTTCTCAAAGTCGGGCGAGTCGGGCGTGGTACAGATGTGGCTGACGGTGAAACCGTAGTCCACATCCCAGTTGGCCTGGAGCGGGGCGGTATTGTAATAGACGATGCAGTTGCGCAGTTCCGCACCCGCTGAAACCGCCACACCGCCGACGCGCCGGGCCGCCGCATTGTAAACGATCGTGCAGTTCTCGGCCACGCCGTCCTCACCGAGTAGCAATCCCCCGACCACATTGCTGGATGTGTTGTACTCGATCAGGCAGTTGCGGATCAGATCGTTCTCCAACGTAACAACTCCTGCGCCCATGCCTTCGCCCCACCCCTCGGGCGAGAGGTTCCGATGGATGTGGCAGGAATCAATCATGCCGGCTTCTTGCGCGTTGTATTGCGAGAAGACTCCCGAGCCGCGCGCGGCCACGTTGCTGGAGACATCGCAACGCCGCAAGATGCCTCCGCCGGCGAGTACCGCGCCGCCGCCCGCGCCGCCGCTGTCATCGGCAAAGTTATTCTGCACGCGGCTGTCGGTCACCAGCCCGCCGAACGTGAACCACACCCCGCCGCCGTCGAATTGCCCCCAATTCCAGGTGATGTCGCAGTTGGTGACGGTTCCGCCCCAATACAGGTATGCGCCCGCGCCGTTGGCGGCCGAGTTGCTGTGCAGAGTCGAGTGCGTCACGGTGCCTGAGTAGTGCAGATATACGGCGCCGCCATTCGCCGCCGCGTTGGCCCGGATCACACAGCCGGTCACCAGGCCGCCCTGGTCGAGATACACCCCACCCGCCTGGCTCTGCGCGATATTCTCTTCGATCAGGCAATTCCGCACCACGGAATACCCGGACGCAAACACCCCGCCCGGCCA
>CAZFSE010000002.1:29107-30192 GCA_964521805.1 uncultured Verrucomicrobiota bacterium | reverse complement strand
ACATAATTGGTAAAACCGCCCTCAATCACATGCACGCTGACGGTGGTCGCGACCATGTTCCCGATGTTCCAGGCCGTGAGGACCACATCGTAATGGCCTGCAGTGGCCCACGTATGCGCGAAGCGGAACGTGTTGGGATACAGATTGGTCACGCCGCTCCCCTCGTCCACCAGCCAGTGATAAGACCAGGCCTTGCCCCCGATCTCCGGGAACAACTCAGCCTCCTCACCCGCCAGAATCTGCACGTCGCCCTGGATGCCCACCGTCAGCGCGCCCACGAGATTCGTGTCCACCACCTCGTCGCATCCGATGTCCACCAGCCCTTCGTACATCCGGAACTCGTCGTCAATGTCCCGTTGCAAGCCCGGCAGATAATCGGCACTGCCCGCGTTGCGGCAGGGCGAGGCATAGGCGACGTGTGGATTATCGAAGCCCAGCAAAACGGGATCGTTGGTCGTGTTGCCCGGCCCCCCGAAGAGCGGCCACGAGCAGGTGTATTCCACCGTGCCGGTCATGTGGACCTGGAAGTTGATGTTCGGCCCCACGGGCGCCTGGTTGTAATACACGATGCAATTATACGTCGCGCCGGAATCGGCGAACCGGTGCAGAATGCCGCCGCCATCATCCGTGGCCCTGTTGTGGATGATCGTGCAGTTCTGCGCGATGCCGCCACCGTCGAGATGCACGCCGCCACCGCCGAACGCGCGGTTGCCCGCAACAAAGCTATTCTCAAGCCGGACCTGATCGGAGATGTCCGCCCCGCCGCCGTAGCTTTGGGCCACGTTGCCCCGGATCGTGCAGTTCCGGATGACCGCGCGATTATTGGCCAGGATGCCGCCGCCCCACTTGCCCGCCTGGTTGCCCTCGATCGTGCACCACTCGACGCGCGCATCACCCCAGCACATCAGTCCGCCACCCTGCTCAAGCGCATAATTCGAGACCACCTGGCAATGCGTGATGAACCCGTCGCGCAGATACGCCCCACCGCCCTGATCCGGCGAATAGCCGTTGACCAGCGTGAGATTGGACAACACCGCGTCAGGATGATTGACGTAAAAGCACTGGACGCTCCGCTGTCCATCCAC
>CAZFSE010000002.1:17354-29007 GCA_964521805.1 uncultured Verrucomicrobiota bacterium | reverse complement strand
TTCGCGGCTTCCAGCCTCACGGTATAAATGCCCTGGACCGGCCACGACTGCGTCACATGCACCGTGTTGGAGACGACCCGCACTCCGCCGTTCGTCTCGATCCGCCAGGTCTGCCAGAACGCCTTGCCTTCGATGTCCGCCGACAGCGCCAGCGGCACATCCACCAACACCGCGTTGTAAGGCGCCAGGATGTCCACGCTCAGATCCCCGGTGATGCTCCCCTCGATATACTGGTCGCAACCGATATCCGTCTGCCCGGAAACGATGCGCGGTTCGCCGTCTATGTCCACGTCGTTTGCCGCTACGCCATTGGTCGTTCCCGAGGCCCGGCAGGGCGAGGCCTCGGCGATGTGCGGATTGCGCACACCCAGCAGGCTGGGGTCTTCATCAATCCGGCAGTTGCTCACCTCCGCGCCGATGATGACCGCGTTCGCGTCCGACGGCGCGTAATTATTATAGATGATGGTGTTGACCACCTCCGACCCGGTGGCCGCATCCATGTCCGCATGGAGCCCGCCGCCCGCTTCCGTAGCCGTGTTTTCGATCAGGGTGCAGTGGCGAATGGCGAATCGCCCGGAAGCTTTCACGCCGCCGCCGTCCGCACCCGCCTCATACACGTTTTTGTTTCCGGCGATGAAGCAATTGCGCAGGAGTGGCCATGCATGGGAAGCCGAATCGTAACCGGTTATGCGCACACCCGCCCCTTCGCCGTTGGCCCAGTTGTCGAGAATGCGGCAGTGGCTGATCTCGCCGCCGTTGCTCAGCATGATCCCGGCGCCGGCGTTGCCCGTATTGTCGCGAATCTCCGAATGGGTCAACCGCGGAGGCCCCAACAGCAGAGACCAATCGTTCAACTCCATAAAAACGCCGCTACTGCCATTGCCGACGATCACGCAATTGCTGACCTGGCTGGGACCGTCCATGTACACGCCGCCTCCATAGAGGTCCATGCCCGAATCCTTTGCAAAGCCGTTGGTGATGGTGAATCCGCTGAGCGTCGCGCCCATGCTCAAATACACGCCGCGCACCGCGTCGTTTCCACTGGGCCCCTCGCCCTCGATGATCGTAGCCTCCGGGCCGCTGGCGCTGACAATCGTGACCGGCTTGTTGGCCATCACTCGGTTATAGGTACTGCCACTCGGCGCCTGCACACGTCCGCGGTTGTACACGCCGTTGGTCACCAGCACGATGTCGCCATCGAGCGCCGCATCCACCGCGTCCTGAATGTTCGAGGCCGCCGTCGCCCACGAATTGTATGGAGGAACGGCATTTCCTGATGCCGCATCCACATGCAGGGTGCGCGAAACCGGCTTGCGCTGAACCTCCAGGGTCGTAAGTCCGTTCAAACCCGCCACGTCGCCAAGATTGGTCCAGTTGGCGCCTCCGTCGGCGGAGTGATGGATCGTTCCACCCCAATACCCACTGCTGATGGCCCAGATGTTCGTCCCATCCGGCGTGGAGACATCCATCGTGAACTCCCGCGTATTATGCTCCCCCCAACTGGCCCCGCCATTGGTCGTCCATAAAAGAACGGCATCGTTGGCCGTCCAGATCCGCTGATCGTCGAGTACGCAAATCTCGTTGCCGTCCTTTATGGTCATTCCCTTGTGGAGCAAACTCCAATCCGCGCCGGCGTTGGTTGTCGCAATGATGGTTTCCCCTCCGCCGATCGCCCACACGCGGTTTTCATCCAGCGCGGCCAACCCCAGCAAATGCACCGTGTTGGTCACCGCCCCGTTGGTCAGCGCCAGCCAGTTTTGGCCGCTGTTTTCCGTATAAAACAGCCCCGCCGCGCCGGTCTCTGGATTCTCTTCGCCGCTGACCCAGGCCCGGTACTGATCCACCGCCGTCACACCCTGCAACATCATCGAGAAGCCCGCCAAGGACACGTCATGCCAGTCGGCGCCTCCGTTATCCGTCACCACCACCGCACCGCCGACCCCCACCGCCCAGAGGACGTTCTGATCCACCGCCCAGATCTTGTGCAACGACTGGTCCGGCAGGCTCGAAGCCGACCCCTGCCGCACCCAGTTCTCGCCGGCGTTGGGCGAATAGTAGATGGAGGCATACCCGTTTGCCGGATCGCCCACCACCCAGACATGCCGCCCAGCCACCGCCGCCACGCCGCCCAGCGGCACCGTGCCCATCTGGCCCACGCCCTGCCGGAACCAGTCCACGCCATTCGTCGTGCACAGCAACACCCCGCCCTGCCCATCCATCCCGCCGCATGCCCAGCCGATAAACTCGCCCCGCGCACCGCACACCATCCATGCAAGAAGAGCGAGCACACCGACCTGCTTCCAACAATGAATCCTCCGCCCAACAAAGGCGCACATACTCATACCGCTCTCCTCGTTTGTGAACTTGACCTGCCGAAAACACCGCAAAAAAACAAAGACTCGCCCCTTACAGCCGGCTTCTGGCCACCCGGAATCCGGTGTAGAAAGATCTCCAATCCATTCCGGAGCTTGATCGAAACGCACAGCGGGAGCAATAAGCGGAATCGGTCCAAATACCGCCGCGAGCCACACGGGACATCCCATTGGTGGGGCCACGGCAATCGGGCAAAGATGCCTCCGGTTTTTCGTACCAATACCGGTCATACCAGTCCCAGCAATATTCCAGCACATTGCCCGCGGCATCGTGGACCCCGTAATCGTTGGGCGCAAAACTTCCGACCGGGCTGGTGTAGGGCGTTGGCGCGTTACTGTAGGAGGGGTGATAGCCAGGCGTCGTGCTCACGTCGTATGGGAGGGAGTTCGTTCCTGCGCTCTGGACGCATTGGTAATTCGCCTGCTCGTGGCTGATGGTGCCATACAGATCCCACCAAGGGAAACGCTGGCCTTCCCATCCGCCCCGCGCGGCCTTTTCCCATTCCGCCTCGGTCAGCAGGCGGTAGCCATTGGCCGACCAGTCGCAGTCCGGCGAATGCTGTCCATTGGTGTACACCTGTCCGCTAACCGTGTAGCAAGGCGACAATCCATCCATCTGCGAGCGCGCGTTGCACCATTTCACGGCGTCGTACCAATAGATCATGACGACCGGATGATTCGTGCCCTTGGCCTGGCCAACGCTGTCGAACTGATACCCACGGGCGATGCCCCAGGCGTGAACCGCATCCCATTCCGTCTGGGTCACTTCGTATTCCGCGATATAAAAACCGCCGACATCAACATAATGCACCGGGCGCTCGTCGGAAAAGCCCTCTTTTTCATTCATCGAATTGCCCATTCTGAAAAGGCCCGGAGGGATGTAGACCATGCCAGGCAGTGGAGGATTGGTCTCGGTACGCACACGATAGACATACGGCCCGCTGGCAACGGCGGTCGTGTCAGTAACCGCCACCGCATCCACACGGCCTGCGATATTCGTCATCAGGCCCACAAAGGCCGTTTCGGCGGTCAAATCCATCGCGCGGTCAAGCTGATAGACGAGATTCGGGCTGGTTCGCCAGCGAACCTGAATACCGTCGGGAGTCCATTCGCCCATCTCCATGGCCAGAAACGAGGCGTCGTTGGTCGCATCGGTTCCAGACGTGATTTCCTCAACATCGCGCATGTGGTCGCCGTCGGTATCAACCAGCGGATGCGCATATTCGTAGGCGCCCATGTCCCAGGCGGGGGTTCCGTCGTTGAGTCCGTCGAGCGGTCGCGAGACACCGTCGCGGTCGCGGCTGAAGCCGGCGGACGTGAGGTTCGTACCCGCGTCTACGCAGGGCGAAGCGCTAGTGAGGTGGTAGTTTCCGCTCGCGGGGTCGGCAAAAAGCGGATCGTCGGCGATGTTGCCGTCGCCCGCCGGAAGGGGCGCGACGCACGAAAAGAGAAAGGCCGAGTCGTAGTGGTTCGTGTATTGCGCCGCGTGGTTGAATTGGACAATCGTGTTGCGTGCATATACGTGGTACAGGCCGCCGCCCCAATCGCGGGCGGAGTTGTCCACCACCGTGCAGTTATGCAGTTGGCGGATATAGTCGTAGTCGAAGGCGCCCCCGCCCTGATAGGCGCTGTTGCCCGCAATCAGGCAGTTATAGGCGGCCGTGTGGTACATCCCGCCACCACTGTTCGTCGCCGCATTGCCGATCACATCGCAATGCCAGAAGGTCGTCTGATACCCTCCACCACCGAGATTCGCCGACCGGTTGCTGATGATCCGGCTGTCGTACACCGTCCCGGCATTGACGCCGCCGCCCATCGCCGCCGCGGAGTTCCCCTGGATCAGGCAGTTGCGGATGGCATTCGCTCCAGACACGCCGCCGCCAGCCAATTGTGTCGCCACATTGTCCACGATGAAACACCACTCGATCGTCACCGGTCCATTCACCCCGCCGCCGCTTGATGCCCGATTCTCCGCAATGATCGAATCGCGCACAAGCATCCCGCTCCCACCACTGATTCCCCCGCCGCTCGACGAGGCCTGGTTGTTCATAATCCGGCAGTTGAACACATGTCCGTTATAGAGGCCCCCACCCTCCCTCGCCCGGTTGCCTATCACGACGCAATTGGAAATCGTGCCGCCATCGAGCAGTGCCCGCACGCCGCCGCCCTGATACTCCTCGGCGCTCACGCCCTGCGCGAAGCCGTTGACGATGGTGAACCCAACGAGGCAGGCCCCCGTATGCGCCAGCGTAAAGCACCGGTTGGTGAAGGCCGGGTAATTGCCGTCCACTGTCGTCACCTGCCAGCCATCCACGCTCTCGACACGCACGGCATTGCTCACGACCACCGCGCCATCGAGCAGATACGTCCCCTCGGCCACCCATACAAGATCGCCCTCCACTGTCACCGCCACCGCCTCGCGAAGATTTGTTGCGGCCGACGCCCAGTCGGCGAAGGGAGGGGTATGGTTCCCCGTTGGCGAAACATGCACCGTGACGGCAATGACCTCTCCGGTCATGCCCCCCAGAGCCATAACCACCATTAAAGCTTTCCAAGCATTGGAAAGCCTGCGTCCATACTTTTCCAGACATTGGAAAAAAACCGTACGAAACAACTGCGCACCTGTATTCATACGCCCTCCCATTCATGACGCCTTGCGGAACCGCCTATATGCCGGGAGGATAGCGAAAGGAGCCCGGACAGGTCAAGAAAGCCGTTGACGCCTGATGTAACGCGAACACCGCGACCGTCCGGGCGTTCCCGGCCTCATCCCGCGCCAAAGACCACCGGGGCATACGTCCAACCGCTTCCATTCGGCAATCAGGTCAACCCCTTCCCCGGCGCCATCCACCACCTGGTAAGGCCGGTCCGGCGAATTGACCGCCAGGAGCTCGCGAATCACGCGGGCCGCCGCCGGACTCCTGGAGGGCCACGTCACCGGGGGGCGAACGGCGAGGTGCTCAGGGGCACAGGCGGAGGGGCCGGCGTCGCGCACTTGATCGTTCGCCTTCCGATTCGCACCAGCCATGCGCCCACGCCCACGAAAAGGAGCAGGACAACAATAAAGAAGGACTCCCGATCAGGATCGCCGGCCCAGCCCAGCCCCATCAACGCAACAAACAGCAGGACGACGCACCCCGACAGCACCCATAAAACGCCCGCCATTTTCTTCATTTCCCTGCCCCCCCACATTCGCCGGCCACGCAACATCACTCCGGCTTTTCGTACCGGATGGGGCCGTTCGGCCAGGAGGTCTGCTGTAGCCACTCCTTCGGATAGCCCAGCTTGTCGTTGAGCTTGCCGGGATAATTCATGCCGCCATCGGCATACCGGGCGATCAACCGGTCGCCGAAACCCTGCCAGGCTAGGAAGGTGTTGCCTGCTGTGTTTTTGCTGAAGTCCGTCAGCCAGGCCCGGACCTTCTCGGGGTCCTCTTTGTAGATCTCCAGCGCCTGCGCATCGGCGGCGATAATGGACTCGTCCAAGTCCTTCTCCAGGACTTCTCGCTTCGCGACGATGTCCGCATGGATGTCCTGATAATTCAAAGCCGCCCAGTTTTCCACCAGCTTGAAGGCCCAGAAGGCTGAATCACGGGAGAAGAGGCGCGGATCACCTGTTTTGAAGGGCTTTGGAATTTCCGTGATGCCCGCATAAAACGGGGTAAAGCAGGTTTCCGCCGGCTTGCCATTGCCAAACCAGAGGAGTCCGCCAATGGGATCAGGCAACCAGGAACGCCCTTCGCAGACAAAGGCGTAGGTGCAGTAGTAAACAGACAGCGGGCGTTCCCAGGCGCCTTCGCGCTTCTGATCGGGCTTCGCCACATCTCCGCTGGCGTCATACGGCCCCAGGAAACGGTACGGGCATCCATACGGACCCGCCGCGACACCCTTGGTCATATCGAACTCGGTCCCTTCATAATGGTCGCGATGAAGCGCCATCACATCCGTGCGCGATAATTTTTTATCCGGCTTGATGCTGAACGGATAGGCCCGCGTATAGCCATCCTCGACCCACGGGCTGAACTGTTTGGACGGCGCCAGCAAGTCCATCAAGCGCCATACGCGGCGCAAGGAATAGTACGGGTGGTTGTACTCGCCCAAGCTCACCGTCTTCAGCCAATCGAGCAGTCCGTCTTCCGGCTTCCACCAACCCTGCGCCTGCGCGACGGCGTGCAGGTTGGTGCTGAACAGCTGATCCCGATTGGCGGGATCCACGTCACGGATGCGGAATTGATTGGCCGCGACGAAGACTTCGCCATCCGGCACGCGCTGGGCCACCCACAGGCTGGGCTCATTCTCGGGGCCGGGAACCATTTCGATCACCCACCCCTCCTTGGGATCGGCCACCGGCAGGGTTTCGCCGGTTCCATAAAAGCCGTAGGTGTCAATCAAATGCCCGATCAGTTCGACGGCTTCGCGTGCGGTCTTGCACCGCTCCAGCGCCACGCGGGCCAATTCCGCGCTGTAGAACAGGCGATGGGGGCCGGGCAACGCGCCATCTGTTTTGGAGCCGTCCGTGCATTCCCCGAACATGAGCTGATGCTCGTTCATGATGCCATAATTTCCATCAAAATAGGCATAGGTGTGCGCCACCTGGGGGATAAAGCCGATCGCCTCCGTCTGGGGCGCGTCGGGCAACACATAGTCGGGGCCGCGAAACGGGCCGGTGTAGCGGTTGTACTCGAAGCTGGCGTATTGTGGAAGCACCCCGATGGATACCGCATCGTAAAACACCGGGCGCATCCGTCCCGCCGGGTGGTCCATCGCCGGAACGCGCATCAACCGCGCATCGGAAAGATGCCCGTCATCGGAATGGGTCACAAACATCGCCCCGCTTTCAGTCGCCCCGGGCGTTACAATGATGGTCGTGCAGGCCCACCCGCTCAACACACCGGCCAGGACAACGGCCGCACATAGAATCCATTTGCTTTTCCTCATGGCGCTCCTCCTTTGGTTGGCAATACGGTTTCATTACACCAAATATCTGCTCCCGTTTGGAGCTTTTTCACGCCTTGCCTGCGTATTTTTTTTTATGCCCATGCCCTTCTTCAGGCAGGCAACGGCCATCCAGCTGGAGGGAAACCCGGCGGCATTGACCGGCATCCGCCAAGTCAGCAAGCAACGCCTTGCTCAGCGCATGGGCGCCGCGAAAACAGAAGAAATCGCGGCCCTGGATGAGGCCTTGACGGCCTATCTACAAGACGAAGGCCCAGCGCCATGGGAAGGGGTGGCGGCGCGGAAAAACCTTGGAACCCTCGAAGCGTCCGGCTATCTTCACCCCAGTTGCAAACAAGCCCGGGTGGCGAAATGGCAGACGCAACGGACTTAAAATCCGTTTTCCGCAAGGAAGTGCGGGTTCGACTCCCGCCCCGGGCACCAGCGTGAAGAGGATTTGAAGCTGTTTTAAGAAGAACCGGAAGGAAATGAAGACCCCCCTCCCGGCCACCGTATGGATCATTCAGGAGCCATGTGAATACATCCCCCGCCATTCTGGTTTCCGATTTTGACGGAACCATGACGCGGACCGATTTTTTTGATCTGGTCCGCCAGGAAATCCCAGCCTCCGGCACCCGCGACTACTGGCAGGAATACGTGGACGGACGCCTCTCCCATTTCGAGGCACTGGCCGGGATTTTCGGTTCGATTCGCACGGATGGAGCCACGCTGGAGCGATTGGTGGACCGCATGGAGCTGGACCCCGTGCTCCCGGACGCCATCGCACGCCTGCGGGCCGGAGGCTGGGAGATCGTCATCGCCTCCGCCGGATGCGATTGGTACATCAAGCGCCTCTTGGAGACTGCGGGCCTCCAGATCCCCGTTCATGCCAATCCAGGGACCTTCTCGCCCGAAACGGGCCTGATCATGGCGCCGCCCTCCTGGTCGCCATTTTTCAGCAGGGAGACGGGCATCAACAAGGTGGCCATCGTCAAAGAGGCGCTGGCCCGGAGCCCGCGCGTCGCCTTTGCCGGGGATGGCCGCCCCGATCTCGAACCGGCCACGCTCGTTGCACCGGAACATCGTTTCGCGCGGGGATGGCTCGCACACCACCTGCAGAAAAAGGGCGAAGCCTTCCAACCCTTTGACTCCTGGGCCCGGATAGCGGATGTTCTGTTGGGAGGAACGTGATCATGCTGAATCGAACACAAATTTCCATACCGACCTTGGTCCGGGTCAAGCCAGGCGCCGTGGACCGCGTGGGGTTATATGCCCGCCGAAACGCCTTCAGCGAAGTGGCCCTGATCCATAGCAACGATCTCCTCCCGCCCCTCCTGCAACGCCTCCTCGCCGGGCTGGAGAAAGAAGGCATCACCGTGCTCAAGACCTGGCCGGTCCAGGAGGCCTCGTTCGAGCAGGCACGCGAAATTTTCCCCAACCTGCCGGCCAAAACACGGGCCATCATCGGCTTCGGCGGCGGCAAGGCCCTGGACGTGGCCAAATACGTTTCCTTCCTCAGCCGCCTGCCCTATATCGCCGCGCCCACGTCCCTTTCCAACGACGGCATTTGCAGTCCCCAATCCAGCCTGACCCTCGAAGGCCGGCGAAAATCCCTGCCGGCCACCATGCCCTTTGGAGTGGTCATTGATACCGAGGTCTGCCTGGACGCGCCAGAGATTCTCTGGCTGTCCGGCATCGGGGATCTCGTGGCCAAGATCACGGCCGTCGCAGATTGGAAGCTGGCCTTCAATGCGGTGGGAACCCTGGTGGATGACTTTGCCGCCCTGCTTTCCGACGCCACCGTCTTTCAGTTTATTGCCCGTCCGGAACGCAATCTGGAGGGGGTGCGCCTGCTGGGGACCTCGCTGTTGCTCAACGGCATCGCCATGGAGGTCTGCGGTTCCTCGCGCCCGGCCAGCGGCAGTGAGCACCTGATTTCCCATGCCCTGGATTCGCTCAACGAAAAGCCCCGCCTGCACGGACTGCAGGTGGGCATCGCCACCTATCTCGTCAGCCGCCTCCAACAACAAAACTCCGATCTCATTGCCTCCTTGTTCGACAAGACCGGGTTCTGGACGGCCATCCAGGCCCAGCCCTTCAGCCGCCCCCGCTGGGTTGAGGCCGTCCGCCTGGCGCCCAGGATCAAGCAGGACTTTTACACCGTGCTCTCCTCCCGCGACTGCGCCCCCGAATGCGCGGATATTCTCCACACCGACCCCCGCCTGCAGGCCTGCTTTGTGGACTGACGCGAACCCATCACGGGTGTCCTTTGCTTTTCTCTTGTCATCCCGGTTTCGGATCAGGCAATCTGGGCCCATGAAATATATTCTCTCCTCCCTGCTGATGGCGGGCCTTCTTCTCGCCGGCTTTTCGTGTGCGGAAAAAGACAAAACCTTCCGCATTGATCTCATCAAATACATCGAGAACTCCTACACCCGGAGTTTTGAGGACAGCCTGTTGGAAAGCCTGGAAGCCTCCGGCCTGAAGGCCGGACAGGACTACAGCTTGCGCATACGGTCGGCCCAAGGCGACATGTCCACGCTGTCCATGCTGGTGGAGGCCGCCGAAAATGCCCGGAGCGACCTGCTCATCACGTTCCAATCCCCCACCCTCTATACGGCCATTCAGCGGGCGCCCTCCGTCAACAAGGCGTTCACCTTGCTGCAGAATCCCTTCGTCCTCGGGGCCGGGCACACGGATGACGACCACCTGCCCCGCCTGACCGGCCTCTACATGGTGCCTCCTTTTGAGGAGCTGTTGGATTGGGTCGCACAATGCAAGCCGCCCATTCAAACCATGGGGACCATCTATGATGCCGGCAACGAGGATTCGATCCACCGCAAGGACGAGCTGGTGCAGGCCGCCGCCGAGCGGGGCATCCAGGTCATCGCCATGCCGTACACCGCCCAGAATGAAATCATCACCGCCACCGAGGCCCTGATGGCCTCCTCCCCGCAAGCGCTCATGCATCTCCAGGACCCCGCCCAGGACGTCACCTTCCCCGCCCTTTTTAAAAATGCCACCCGCCGGAAAATCCCGGTGTTCTCCGTGGTGTACAACATGGAAAAAATCGGCTCGGTCATCGTGGCGTCCACCGATCGAGAGGAAGTCGGAACGCAGTTTGCCCAGATGGTCGTGCGCATCATCCAGGGCGCGGATCCCTCCAGCATGCCGTTTGAAAATGACCGCGAGCTGAAAAAACGCTACGGCTACAACCGCACCGTGGCCGCCGATATCAAACTCACCCTGCCCGATTCATTGCTGAACCCGCCGAAATGAACGGGTGCCGTCAATCGGCCACTCGATAGGCGGGACGAATGGCAAAGAGGCCTTTCATGAGCCAGCGCAAGGCGGGCGGCATCATCGTTTCCATGGTGACCGGCTGGAGCCCGCCGTCCTCAATGGCCTCCACCATCTTGATCCCCAGCGCACGGGCATCCTTCCTCTGCCGGTCACTCACCTTGCGCAGGTGGTAAATCCTCTTCCAATCCTGCGCGGTTTGAGGCTTTCGCTCAAGCTCCGCACCGGCATACAAGCCGCCGATCCACTGTCCATGCAACTCCAGCGGCGCATTGCTCTTTAGCCAGGGAGTTCCGTCGTCACAAAATTTTCTCAGCCGGGTGGGCATCCCGCCGGCACTGGCGATGGAGGCGATGGCCCGCACCTTGTGGGTGAGGCGCGATTTCATGCTCATGCACTCGAGGATCGGCTCGGACGGACGCAGGACCCGCCAGGACAGGCGCTCCCAGAAGATCGTCATCAGCCCCGTCACAAAACCGTTATGCACCGGCGAGGCAAAGAGAATGCCATCCGCCTTCTCGATACGGGCAATAAGCCCATCCATGTCATCCTGCATACAGCAGGGCGCCACGCCTTCGCCCGGAAAGGCGTAGCACTTCAGGCAATTGGTGCAGAGGCCGATCGCGCAGTCGCGTAGCAAGACCATTTCGGCCTGCGCACCCCGGGATTCAACGCCTTCCATGAACGCGCGCGCCAGCTCGGTCGTCGTGCCCTCCGGGCGATAGGTCCCATTGATGACCAGAATCTGCATGGCCCTGCTCCTCAGGACATTTTTCGGCTCCGCCCCATGGCATCAGCCGCCAGGATGGCGTGCAGGACTTTTTCCGGCGTGATGACGCCTGCCTCGTGATGAATGCCTTCCACCGGATCACAGGCTTTCTCTGCGACCTTCATCAGATCGGCACGGGAGCAATCGGCCAGCCCGAGATCCGCCAGCGTGGTGGGCAGGCCAACGTCCTCACAAAACCCATACACCGTGTCCGACTCCGCGGGCGGCGCATCGGTGAGTTGCAGGCCGGCCAGCACGCCAAAAGCCACTTTCTCGCC
>CAZFSE010000002.1:0-17254 GCA_964521805.1 uncultured Verrucomicrobiota bacterium | reverse complement strand
GCGGCGCATCGGTGAGTTGCAGGCCGGCCAGCACGCCAAAAGCCACTTTCTCGCCGTGGTAATACGCCTGAGTGGCCTTCAACGCGGTAAACCCATTGTGGATGGAATGGGCGCTCGCCAGCCCGCCCGTTTCAAAACCGATCCCGCTGAGCAGGATGTTGGCTTCCACGATGCGGGAAAAGGCGGGTGTAATCACCTGTTGCTCGCAGGCGATTTTGGCGGCCACGCCATAGTCGAGCAGGGTGTCGTAGCAGAGCCGGGCAATATGCACCCCCACCAGCGGGCTCAGCCCGCCGCAGGCATTCTCGGATTGCGTGCGGCGGCAGGAATCGGCCTCAAACCAGGTGGATAACGCATCCCCCATGCCGGAGACCAGAAAACGAACCGGCGCGGACGCGATAATGGCCTCATCCACCAGCACAGCGGCAGGATTCATTTTTTGACAGCACTCCAGCTCGAAGATGCCGGCCTCGGAATAGATCACCGCACAGCCACTGCACGGCGCATCCGTCGAGGCAATGGTGGGGACGATGATGACGGGAAGGCCGGCCCGGTCGGCGGCGATCTTCGCCGTGTCTATCGCCTTTCCGCCACCCATCCCCACCAGGACATTCACCTTATTCTGCGCAATGAGGCCGGCGACGCGCGACAATTCCTGTTCACAGCACTCGCCTCGGAAGGATTCAATGAGCGTGGAACGGGAAGCCCAGTCTATGCCGCACGACGGCAGAAGGCGTTTGTGCGCCGTGGGCGACGCCAGGATCATCCCCTGTTTCCCGAAAGCATCCATCAGCGCGGGCAATTCTCCCAAGGCACCGGCGCCTTGGAGATACTTACCGGGGAAAACGGCTTTCTTGAGCATCCTTCACGCTCCTTTGGCGTTGAATCTTTAGGGTTTGACGCGCTTCCACGTTTGCCAGATCTGTCCAGTTCCCGCTTCGGCATCAAATCCCGTGGGGGCCTTTTCGCCTGTTGGATCAAAGCAAATCTTGTACTGGTCGGGTCCTTCAAACTCGTAGATCGCAATCATGGTGATGCCCGCGTTCGGCCCAGTGGCGCGCACCCATTGCATTTCCTTTGGATTCTTGGTGGCGTCTAATTTCGTGATGGACGCCAGGATCGTCTCCTTGTGCTGGTGCGGAGCGATCAGCTCAACTTTGTCCCCCACGAAGGTAATGCGGCTCTGCTGAACGTGGGCGTCTTCCACCGGATTCCCGTTCATCTTCGCGGAGATCATGCTCCACGTGCCCTGGAACTTTTGCAGTTCGGTCGTGGTGCCTTCATCTTGCTCCACAGCGACGGCCTGTGCCCCTACGGATCCAATCAGTGTGCTGACAACGATCATCGCAATCATGGCTGAACGCATCGTGATCCTCTTTCTTTTTTTGGGACCCACCTTTATTTCATCATGCTCCCTCTGAACCTGGCGGGGCCCATGCCAGGCCGTGAGTAAGATTGTACCCCATCCCCATGGAGAAAGGAATGTCCAACGGAATAATCAGGCATTCCCCCGTATACGAAGCTTCATGGGGCCAGGCTCATCTTCTTTTCCCAGTCCGATATCGTCATGTTTAGCAATCCTTCGGGCTTACCGCCTGGTATCGCATCCTTTGCTATCACGAGGTAAGGAGCAGCCACCAACGCGCATCCCACTTTTCCATCCGGAATCCACTTAATGCGGTAGCTAACCCAGATCTCCTTGTAGAGCGCATGGTTGTTCTCGCCGCATCGTACGGCACACGTAGCGATCTTGTGCACAAGTTCATCGGCAAACACAGCAAGGTCATCCGCATCCTTGAGGGCAACTTCTCCCGCATCCTCAATGAAAAGGTTTGAATCAACCGCGCGGTCATCGGCTATGGAAATGGCGATCGCGGACCAAATGTATTTCGGGCCCGGAGAGGTGTACTCTTTTGTTGCACAGATCACGTGCGATCCGGGAAGCAGGGGGAAACGACGCTTTTCTTTAGTCCCGAACAGCCTGGCGCCAGCGTCCAGCAGAGGATCAGCCGAATAGACCGGGATGTTCTTCTGGTCATGCCGGGTAATAGTAAAAAGTGCCTTGGCCTTGCCGGCCGCAATTTCATCGGCTTGTGCAAGATCATACCCCCACAAGGCGCCATTCAACCCACAGAAGGAAGAGGCAACCTGCATATTGATCTGCCCGATGTAGGCCTCTCCTTGTGTTTCTGCGCGATCGTAGGCCACAATTCCGTTCAAAACAGGATCCAAGTCATCTTCGGCAATTCCAACATCCAGCGTCATGGCGCAGATATAGCCCAATCCGCTGGCTCCCGGATTTCCATAGCCGTCACAGTACTTGTCGAAAGGCCCTACAGCTCCATTCACAATCTTGGCCAGATCAGGCAGGGCGGGTTCACCCCCCGGTTTCTCCGCATAGCCCGTGGAGGTGCTGAAACAACAGGCAAAACAGAGAGCACCGCTGACAACGAGCTTGGTCAACCCACAGGACAAAAACTTTCGCAACATGTGAACCTCCTCAATAGGCTTGCTGTTTTCTCAAATCCTTGCGTAATTCTTTTCCATTCAAGGGAAAAAGTACCGGCTCCTCCTTTAGGGCGCAAGACCCTTCATGAAACCTTTCGCTTTGAAGATCGCCTCAACACGCTCACCATCTTCAACGGTGAACCCGATGTTCACCCACTGGGTCTTGAGTGAAACAAAAAATATCCTGTCTCTAGTCGGTCGGGCACTGTCTTCAGGATACCAGGTCTTGAAGGTGCCCGTGCCATGGATTCTCCACTTTCCATTCATGAGTGTAGGTGGCTTTACATCAACCCACGCCACATCTCTGAGCATCACGATCTTTGGGCTACCCGAAGGGAAGTAGTAGTTCTGAAACGTAATCGAGTCACCCGTGATCGAAATGAGCTTGTCCGCATATGTCCAGTCATCAGCCATTACACGCTCCCCCAACAAGGTATTAGATAGCTTTCTTTTCTTTTGCAGGATTTGGAACACAAAGTCAATGTGCGTTGCTTAGAGGATATGCGGTCCTCATTTTTGTGTTCCATCGTGCGGGCAGCGCGGTTCAAATTCTTCAGAGTTTTCTCCTACTCATTTTCCGGGGCCGAATAGATTTCGGCCCTACGAATTTCGGCGGCAGAGCCTGCCGCCCTCCAGAAGAAGACGGCACATGGGCTTACTCCAGAGCCACTACGAAAAGTGCGTATTTTTGCAAAAAACAGGCCGTTTTTCGTGTTTTTCGACAAAAATACGCGATTTTAAAGGGGTTTTTGGCCAAAAACAGCCATTTTGAGGCGGTCAAGAGTTAAAGCGGGTTGAGGGACAAGCAACCTCGGAGAGACAAGATGGATGACTTCGTCCTCCGCATCCGTGGGACGCTTTGCCATCCGTGGGGTTACTTTCGGATGGACGGCTCGGTGAGGCGTCGTTGCCCGTTGTTCCTGTGGTTTTGGATTTCGACAGAATCATTTTTGGCAGAATCATCAGAATTGCTGGCCCCTTCTCGAAGCCGCTACAGCACACGATGGACTGGTTCATAACCTATCTGTTCTTCCAAGAATCGGGATCACGGTGCAGGTGCATGACCGCCATGATGACGAATGCCTCGGAGCGTTCCCTGAATAGGAGGCCAAACGGAAAGGTCTTCGTCAGGCATCGCCGGACATCAAGCTCGACGATAGGGTAGAGTTGGGGATTGATAGCGATCCGGTATCTGACGACCTTCATGTCAACGCGGCGTAAGCCTTGGCAAACACCTCGTGCGCATCGCGGAGTTCCACCGCACCACGGTCGATCTCCGCACACCGGCGACGGATCTCCTCCCTCCACTTGGCTGACAATGGAGGGCTGTCAGGCGCGTCAAGACTCTCGATCAGTTTCTCGGCCACAAAAGCCCGCAACGATGGCGGAAGATCCATCGCTTCGATCACTACTCTTTCGACTGTAGTACTCATGTCGGCATTATACCCTTTCTCGTCCCAGCATCAACCGGAATTGATCTCCGGTGCAAAGTGGAAGCAAGCCAGCCATCCTCTGCATCCGTGGGACCGCTTTGCCATCCGTCAGGAGACATCCTGGCGGGAGGTAGCAAAGAAGACAGCAGAGGGGTACTGAAGCGATTCCCCATGATTCTGCCGCAAATAATTCTGTCAAATAATGCGGTGCGGGAGGATGCTTTTGTAGGGAGGCCACGATGGCCTTAGCCTTATACACCCCGGCGCAAGACCGGGGGATTTCGGACGGTCCGGCCATCCTATTCGCGCTGATTCGTGTGCATTCGCGGTTCAGGATTCTTGGTCCTCGCATCCGTAGGCCGCCTCCGTCCCCCCGCCACAGCACACCGAAAGACATTGCCAGGCGCCATGTCTTATGGTCTACCATACGGCACAAAACGGATACGAATATAAAGCTCCTGATCATCCTCAGTCATCCCAACCCCGCAAGCTTCAACCATGCGATCGCACAGGCGGTTTGCGAAGATCTGCGCGAACGGGGCCATGAGGTCATTTTTCATGACCTCTATGCGGAGCGCTTTGACCCCATCCTCACGGCCGCGGAAATCCCCACTGACGGCCCGGTGCCCGAGCAGATCCGGACACAGTGCGAAGAACTCGGCGCGGCCGACGGCATCGTCATCATCCATCCCAACTGGAGGTGCCATCGCCCTACGCCCACGGCGACTTCAACGGCAACGGCGTGGTGGAGAATTTCGAGCTGGGCTGGGTTTATCAAGGCTACTGGCAGGACAACCCCACCCAGATCACCAATGCGCTGGGGATGGGCAGGTCCGACGTGCGGCTCGCCGTGGACAACATGATTGGCTGGGACCTGACCGCGCAGTGCTCCGACGACCTCTCGACGTGGAGCAATCTCCCCGTCCGCGCCATTCCGGTGCTTCAATTCACCGATCCCAGCGCAACGAATCACCCATCACGCACCTACCGCCTGCTCGCGCCATAAAAGGATGATCATGCTCCACCGGCCTCGCGGCCTTACTTCCGCAAATAGAAGCAACCCACCGGTGTGTTTGTTGCCAACGGTTGATGCAGGGTGGTGAACCAGCCTTCAGCGGCCAAATTGGTGGCGATGCGGATGTGTTCGTTTTGAGGCGCCAGCAGGTTGGTGGTCATCCAGGCCTCGCAGGTGGTGTTGGTATAAGACTGCCAGTGTAGTGAGAGTTGCGGGCCATCCATGGCCATGGCACGCAGGAGCAGGGGTACATCGCAGAGCAGGGCATAACTCCCGGCTGATGGCGCTACGGTCCAGAGGTAATAGGTCCCATCCGTCGGGCTTTCCCATTCAAGCAAGGCGGTATCGGTCGTGGCCAGCGGGCGCGCCAGGGCATCCAACACCGTCAATCGCGGCCCGTCCGATTGCTGTACGGCATACACCACCCCGCTGACGGCCGTAAACGCCTGCCACGTGCCGCTATTGGGCTGGGCAACGGCGTTGGTCACGGATTGTCCCAGCGCCAGATTCGTGCCTGCGCCCAGCCAGGGCGGCGGGAAATCCAGCGCCAGGCTGGACAGGCAGGTGGTATCCGGCGCCTGCCAGGGGGCGGCCAAAAAGTCACGAATGATCTGTTGCGGGCAGTCGCCGCCCTTCAAGACGCAATGCCCCACGGCGGGCACCGTGACCAGATAGGCGTTCGGCAGGTTCTGCGCCACTTCCGCGGCCCAGTTGGTGCCGGTTTGCGTGTCATAGGCGCCATTCATGACCAGTGTGGGAATCGCGCTGGTGACCGGCTGTGTGAACGAGGCCTCCGCCTCCCCCATCGGATCGAACAGCGCGGCGACATCCTCGAAATCCTGCATGAACTTGAGGTTGAGATCACGCATGAGTGGCGGCAGGTTCGCGCACGCATTGGAGGCCGCCGCCATGGTGTCGAAGGGCAGGATGTCGTGCTTCAGGATCATGACCTGCATCATCTCACTGCGGACATTGGGGGGAAAGACATTGGTGTCGGTCTTGTCGGTGTAGAGTTCGGAGAGCGCGGCGGTTTCACCGCGCAGGGCGCGCCACACGATGCTGGGGATGCGTTCGCGGCACCCCAGATCGGAAATGGTCATTTGTTGGAGCACCTGGTCCAGATAGGTCAGCCCATTCATTTGATTGGTGCGGCCACCATGCTCGACCGGCACCGGGTGGTCTTGCAGGTTCGTGCCGAGGAGATAGAAGTCCGAGGGGAACGAGGAATACCAGGCGGACGCCTGCGGATGCGCGGCCACATCCGCAAAGAGGGCATTCACTGCGTCATTACGTATAGGCCCGGTCTGGCTGAGCGGCGGAATATTGGGCGCCATGACGCCTTCGAGAACCACCGCGCGCAACCAAGCCGGTTCACTGCGCATGATGGTTTGCGCGAGCAGGGTGCCGTAAGAGACCCCATACAAGTTGGCGTTGGTCAGGCCAAATACCAAGGCGAGGTCGCTGAAATCGAGGCTCGATTCGATTGTGTTCAGGGCGGAAAGGTCCCCGCCTTCAAGCCGGGTGATCCGGTACTGCATGTCGCGAGGCTCCTCATCCGTACGCGCTTCCAGCCAGGGCTGGGTGTGGCCAATCCCGCGCTGATCCACCAGATAAACATGGTACGCATTGGTGAAGGCCTTCAAATAGTACTGATAGGCGCAAACGACACTGGGGGAGCCGGGCCCGCCCGCGCAATACAACAGCGCTTGCGCAGAGAGCAGGGAACTCTTCATCTGCGCCACGGCCACCTTGAGCAGATTGCCGCTTGGGTTGGTCCGGTTTTCGCGCACAAAAACACAACCGAACTCGAGATTCCCATAGAGAGTGGAATGGGCGATGAGGTCCGCGGGCCAATCCTGCGGCGAGAGCGGGAGATAGAACGGAACCGTGTTGGTATGCACGGCAAGCCGCCAGGGGCCGGTATTGGTGCCGTTGCGGAGGACCGCGGCCATGACCGGTTGTGCGTTGGTGGCGGCGAGCTGGAAGGCATGGGCGCGGTTGGCCTGGCCGAGATACTCGTCATCCTGCGTGTACAGATAGGCGGCCAGGTCATGCTCGGTGGCGAGGTCAAACGTCAACGAGGATGCGGCGGCGGGGATCTGGAACCACTGAATTTCATCCCCGAGGGTAACGCCATTGGTCGAGGCGCCGGGCGCCAGTTGCGGAATATCGGCCTCGTCGCGATAGGTCACGCCCATGAAGGCGAGGGCATCGGGGCCGGCGGCGCGCAGGGAGGAACCTTTGTTGCGCCCCAATCCGGCGGCGAAGGCAAGGGCGTCATTGGTGGCGCTCATGACATAGAGGTTCTCGGCCTGCACGAGGAGCAGATTGTCGCGCGCGGTGAGTTGCAGTCTGGGCCAGGCGAGGCGGAGTTCGTCGCCATGCCAGGCGATGTCGTCGGGGTGCAAATCCGTGGCCCACCAGCGCCCGAGCCGGTTGCTCCAGGCGGGATCGAACAGGGCGACATCCGCAGAACGTTCACCGAGCAGAATGAGATTGGTCACGGCAAAATCAAATGTTTGCAGTACGCTGAGGATGCGGCCCTCCGCTTGGACAAATTTGTATTGTGGCGCGCAGGCATTGGTGGGGGTGAACCAGCCGTTCTCACGATAGACCCATGCGCGTTCGGGGGCTTCATCCGAATGCGCATTGAGCCGCGCATACAGGTTGGTCCCGTCATAACGGAAGGTATCGTAGCCGTCACTGGTAACATAGACCCCGCCGGTGGCCAGTGTGATCACGTCGGGCGGCGCCACCGCCAGGGCGGGCGTGCCGGGATTCAGGGGCGCGGGCGGTGCGATGCCGGTCTTTTCCTCGTAAGCCCATTGAAGGGCGCTGTCCACCACCGTATAGTTCATGGCGCCGCCCTCATAGGAGTTGCAGGAGATGAAGCACCCCAACTGCGCCTCCGTGGCGACGCGCAGGAGCGTGCGGAAATAGACGGTGCCGCCGTCATGCCAGATGACCTTGCCCATGTATTGCAGGCTGAGCGGATCGAGCATAAACCCGATGCCCATGTTTAGCATGCTGACATATTGATCCAGCGCAATCCCGGCGTTTTGCCGGGTGGCCATGGCCTGCAGGGTCTGATTGGAAACCACGCGGGCGTTTTCGCCCATGCCGCCCGCCAACAGCATGCGCATGTAGCGGGCCATGTCGGAAGCGGTCGAGTAAATCGCCCCGGCGAAAAAGAGGTTCACATATTCATCCGGGCAAATCTGGCCGCCGACATATGGGCGGGCGCGGTTTTGCTTGATGACGGGCAGATCAAACGCGATGGAGGAGTTGGTCATGCCCATGCGGTCGAAGAGGCGCGCGCGGGCGAAGACGTCGAGTTCCTGCCCTGTGAGGTGGCGGAACATCTGGCTGAGCATGACGAAACCGCTGTTGTTATAGGCCCACATGGTATTGGTGGGCATGAGGGTGTATTCGCTGGTGAGCATGCCCTGCACGGCGTCCGGCACGCCCGGCAGAGGGCGCACGGTGAAGCCCTGGTTGAAGAGGTCGCCCGGCAAGCCTGAATGATGCGTCAGGATCGTGTGCGGGGTGATGATGTTGTCCGCAAAACGCTGGTGAATCGCGAAGGAGGGTAGCGCGTTCGTGATGGACCCATGAAGATCGAGCAAGCCTTCCTCAGCCAGTTGCATGGCGGCCAGCGCGCCGAACGTTTTCGAGACCGAACCGATCATAAAGACGGTATTGGCGTCTGCCGCCAGCCCCCGCTCGCGGTCAGCGTACCCGAAGCCGGTTTGCCATACCGTTTGATTTCCATCCACCAAGGACACACCACAACCGGCCAACTGGTGGGTGGCCATGAGGTTGGTGATCAGCGAGGAAACACGCGCGATGGTGCTGGTGAGGGTGTACAGCCGCAAGTATGCGGGTGTGGCGGCCGCGGCGTGCACGGTGATCTGATACGCGCCCGGCGCGGGGCAGACCCATCCGGCCTGGTTCGTGAACGTTTGCGCGGCGGCGGGATTCACCATCGGCGCGATGGCCAACCGCACCTCCGCGGTCGCCTGGCTCGCATGAACCCCGTAATAGACATCCTTTTGCGCCGTGAAGTAGAAGCGGTTGGTGGCGCCGGCGGCCAGCACCAGGTTTGTGCTCTGGCCGGGGCGAACCTGCGGCACGGGCGCATACCCCAGCGCCTCCAGCGCACGGCCGGCGGCCGTGTACATGCTGGCAAAGCAGGCCATGAAGGAGGTCATGCCGTCACTCATATCCTTAACCGCCAGGTACACCACCAGGGAGACATCCGTGTCCGGGTTGTACACCATGAGCGACAAATTGCCGACGCGCGACCCGTTGTGCCCAAAGCCGATATTCGGCCAATAGGTGCACCCCAGCGCGTAATCGGCATTGTAGGGCGACGTCGTGGTGGTCATGAGCTGGAGCGATTCGCCGTTGAGCACTCCCGCGCCTTTCAGCAGGGTGCGAATGTGACCGTTCAAGGCCGGCAGGGTGCCATACCCGTTGCCTTCGCCCACCTGTGCGCTGATGTTGACGTTGGATGTAACCACGACGACATTCGAGGGATAATACTCCGTGCCGGGCGAGCAAGGGTCCGGCAGGTCCGTATCGCTGGCCAGGTTGGGGAAGCGGACCGCTGGCCCGACGCCCACTTGTTCATACAGAAAATCCGACAGTGTTTTCGGCGTCCCCATATGGCGGGAATACACGCGCGCCACGATTTCGGCCAGCAGGGTATAGCCCGTGTTGCTGTAGTGGTAGCCCTCGTCCGGGGCAAAGAAGGACAGTTGGTGCCGGGCGGCCTGCCCCGCGAGTTCCTCCGCCGTGAATTGATGCGTTGGGTCTTGCTCCATCATCCAGGAGGTATAGCTGTCATCGCCACAACCGGGCACCACGCCGTTGTCCACATCGTAGACCCCGGCGCTATGGCGGAGCAATTGGGCAATGGTGATGCGGTCTTTGTACGGAATGGCCCAATTCGTGCCGGCGGGAAGGTACGCTTCCTCCGTGCCGGGCATCCAATCCACCACGCGATTGGTAATCTGCAGGAGGCCCATTTGCTGTAACAGCAGGACGGCGGTGGCGGTGAAATTCTTGGTGTTGCTGGCGAAGCGGAAGCTCGTATTGGTGGCGACCGCCTGCGCCGGTGTGGCCGCGGAGCACGTGAAAAATGTGTCCGCCGGCGTCTGCAAGAGCAGGCTGAGCGAGGGTACGGGCTTGCCCAGCGAGGCCTCCAATTCGAGCCGCACGGTATGAACCGCATTCGATACTTTTTCGTAATCTGTCTGCGCAACCGCCGGCGCCGCCAGACCCAGCAACAGGGTTCCAATGATTGGAAATCCCGGCAGTATTTTTCCCACGGTCTGGAAAAATAACAGCCGAGACAAGAGCTTTGCTGTATTCATGTGCGTTTCCTCTTTCTTTGGACAATCAATCCTCTGTTGATTTAAGCGCCTATTTCCATGCGGCCTCCAGGAACTGCCGGGGAAGCGTATAGCGAATGCCGTTGTAGTAGACGGGCCAGTTGCTGGCGGTCATGGCATAGGGGGCGCGCCCTCCGCTGTATTCACGGTTGAACAGCGAGGCGCCGGCACTGGTAAAGGCGGCCATGCCGGCCCAGGTGGCCTCGAGGGTGGCGGGGGCCAGGTCCGTGAGGGCTCCGCCCTCATTCTGGCTGTAGCGAATGGACCAGGGAATGGCAGGCTCCAGCGCCCCCGTGTGCGTGGCGACCTCGGGGCTGTAGGTGTTTTCCGCGACGAAACGCAGGGTGGCCCGATCATAGGCCAGCAGGGTGAAGCCGGGATTGTTGCCATGATTGTAGAGCAGGCCATTGGCGATTTGCAGTGTGGCTAGCGCATTGGAATGGACGGGGTCGGAGATCAGTTGCCAGCCGCGATTGTGGTAGTGGCCGCTGATCAACCCGGCCACGGTGTTGCTGTAGGTGGAGACCAGCGCACAGAAGGGTTCGATGAAATCGGGAACCCAGTCGCTGACAGCGGCGTTGGTGTTGCCCGCGGACCATTGTTGCCAGGTGGCAAAGGGATCTATCCCAGGCGGAATATGCAGGAGAATCCAAACGGGGCGGTTGCCACCGGCGGCGGCAGACAGGCGCTCTTCCAGATACGCAAGCTGATTGCTTCCCGCCTCGGGACCGTTGGGATAGTTCGCCGAGAAGTAGAGCGACTGCAGGCTGATGATGTCCCCCGCGCCAAACGGCGCGGCATAGCCGCCCGTGTTGGTGTAGGTCGCGGCGAAGGTTTCGTACGCCAGCAGATTGGTGAAAGCGCCGTCATAAAACACGCCGGCGGTGGTGTGATAAAACTCATCGCCGGAGGGCTCGATCGCGTAGTCACCCAGGAAGGTGTCATTGTTGCCCAGCGCAACATAGATGGGCACGCCAGGGAAGGCCTCGCGGACCTTGAGGTGGGCGTAGTGGATCGTCTTGAGCAGAACGGATTTTCCCTGCTCGCGCGTGCCGCCCACAACCAGATTGGTGAAATACGGGATCAAATCATAGTACGGGAAATCGCCGGGGATCACGATGGCGTCCGGATGCGGGCAAGCGGACCGGGCATTGAACAGCGCGGACTGCAACAACAGCGGCGAGGTGGTTTTCTTGCCGGTGGCATCGGCGGTGAACAGGCCATTGGTGGCGGAGGCGAAAAGGGCATCCCAGCCCTCGATGGGCGTGGTGACCAGATCGTCCATAATGGTCAGTCCCGTGTAGGGGCTGAGGTGGAAATCGGACAGGATAAGAACCTGGCCGAGACCGGCGCCATCCGGCCCGACGCGATAGAACCGGACGGGATCGGGGCCCTGGGCGGGGAGCGGCGCGCGCTCGATCAAATTGGTTCCCTGCAGGCCGGAAAGGAAGGGCGCGAAAAAGCCATAAGGCAGAAGAAAGGGCGTGGCTTCGATGGCATAGGTGGTGCCTGTGGGCCCCTGCCAGATCAGCGCCTCCTGGGAAATACCGCGCAGGCGCACCGGCAGGCTGAAGGTCACCTGATAGGCCCCCGTTTGTGCGCCGGAGGTATCCGGCTGAATATTCAGCCACAACGGCGCGCCGCCAGAGACCATACCAAGGGTGCCGTTGCCCATCCGTTCGTCCATGAGGGTAGCGCCATCCGCCGCGTACAGGCGCAGAATGAAATTCGAGGGCGCGGAGGATAGCGCCACCTCATACAGCACATTTGAAAGGCCATCCACGGCGGACGCAGGCGGGAGCGGCTGAATCGAATGCCATTGCGCAAACCCGGCACGTTCGATCACCCCGGTCAGGGTGGTGGCGGAGGGGAGATTCCCGGGCGCGGGGCCAAAAAGAATGCCCGCATACCGGAGATGCTCCTCACCGCCGATGGACTCCACCTGCAAGGCAGAGTCTGCGCGATTGATGAGGCCGGGGACAAACGCCAGCGAGTCGCTCTGCGGCTCAAGAATCCGGTTCATGACATAGCCGCCGCTCTCCACATAGAGAACTCCGTTGCTCTGCGACAAATGCAGATCTGGCGAGATACCCAGCAACGCCAGGAAGTCATGAGGGGGAAGATTTCTAGCCACCCACGTTTTACCCATCCGGTTGGACCACGCCGCGGAAATGGGCGGCGGGTCATAGCGGTCGGCGAAGATGCCCTGCGAGAGGGCGCTCCCATTGCTTTGGCGGTACAAAACCACCTCACGCCCATGGATATTGCTGAAGCACAGGCCGACATTCGGAAAAGCGGAAGCCATGAACCAGCCATCCGCGCGCAAGACCAGCCCGGACATTCCCGCCGCGCCGGAGGGCACATTTCTGAAATAGGCCAGCGTCATCGCGTTGGTATCGGCCACGACCAGGTCAAACCCCGCGTTCCCGGCATAGACGCCGGCAAGGGCCTGGAGTTCAGCGGGCGTGATGACGGCGGCATTGGTCGGGAACACGATGGTATTCGTGGGCCAGTGAATGCCGCTTTTTTCGAGCAACGCCTGCCGCAACGTTAAAATACCGCAGGGGTCCACCAGCGCGCCCGGCGCATTGGCCACGACCGCAACCCCCAGCTCATGATCGGCCAGGACGGCCAGCATGGAGGCATAGGTGATCGTGGCGCCATCCTTCCAGTAGTGCTTTCCGGCATAGGCAAGTTCTGGATCGAGGGTCTGGTCCCAGCCGAGGCCAGAATGGTATTCAACCCAGGCGTCAAACAGGGCATTGGAAGACTGGTTGGCGGTCATCATGGCCAGCGTTTGCGTGGAAAGAATGGGCGAGGGAACCGCAAAAAGCCCGCTGATGAACTTGGCCATGTCGGAGGGCCGACTGTACATGCTTCCCGTGCCATAGATATCCACATACTCATGCGGCTGGCGCACACCGCCGTTATAGGATGGCGCGAAGTTATCCACAATGGCGGGCTTGTCAAATTTGAAGGAGGTCGCATCCATGCCCAGCAGGGCAAAGATGTTTTCGTTCACGACCTGGTCAAAGGGCCGCCACGCGCCCGCGTCCCGCTCCGCGGCGTCTTCAACGAGGCCTTCCGCCAGCACAAAGGCGGCATTGCAATAGCTGTGGATCGTGTCGGGTTCAAAGATGGGATAGGTCTGCGCGAGATCGTTGGTCGTGTGTTCATAGCCCTTGCCCAGGGGCTGGGTGAGGAATCCATAGCGGATCAGATCGCCGGGCAAGCCGGAGTGGTGCGCCAGCAGATCGCGCGTGGTGATCGAGCGCGCGGAGGGGTAGCGGGTCTTCCAGGAGACGCTGGGTGTGTAGTTGGTGAACGGTGCCTCAAGATCCAGGAACCCCTTTTCCACATACTGCAACGTGGCGGCCGCCGTGAAGGCCTTCGACACCGAGCCGATATGAAACACCGTTCCGGTCGTGACGGGGATTCCGGCCTCGACATCGGCAAATCCGAATCCCTGCGCCCAGACCACCTCCTGGCCATCCACCAGCGCGATGGACACGCCGGGAATGCTTTGCGCGTCCATTTGTGTGGTGATCCAGTCGGACAGCACGGCGATCGTATTGGTGTAGCCCGTTTTGACCTCCCAGGAAAGTTCCTCCGTGGCCTGGCCATAAGCATTGAACGCCGTGACCGTGATGGAATGCGTTCCGAGGGCATAGGTGACTCCGGTGATTTCTCCGAGTGCCGGGTTGTACCCCATCCCTTCAGGCAGGCCGGTGATGATCCAGTTGGTGGGAAAATTAAAGCTCAGGGGCTGATAGCGAAAAGCGCGGCCCTGCCGCGCGACACCCAGCGTCGGAAATACAACCGGCGGCTGGCGGCCCAGCGTTGCGGCCTCAAACCCCATCGCATTTTTCAGCAGGGCGGAGGCGCCGCGAATGCTGAAGAAGCTGGCCAGAAAGCGCTCGTCCTCGTATTGGCAGTTCATGACCGCGGAAACACACACGCCGTTGTTGGTATCCACGCGGGCATCGGAGAGCGCACCCCACATGGTGCCATCGTGCCCCCACCCCAGCCCTTCCACCACCCCGCAACCTCGTCCGTAATGATCCAGCACCGTTGCGCTGACGCGGTCCATCATCAGCCCATGCGACGCCTCGTTGAGCAGGTTGGTGGTCATGAAAAAGCCATGCGTCATGCCCAGCAAATCCTGCAGGGTGGACATGATACTGCCGCATCCAAATTCGACCGAGGGGCACCACACGGAGCGGTCCTGAAATTCCCCGTTGATGAGCATGTAGGTGCTCACGGCGGGCTCCGGCACGTGAATATCCGCGTTATACGGCACAAAGGTATTGGTCAGCCCCAGCGGCGCGAGCACCTGCTCACGCACGAAGGCCTGATAATTGGTTCCAGACACATTCTCAATGACGCGGGCGAGAATCGTGAAGCCGGTGTCGGTGTAATGATAGTCCGCCCCCGGCTCGAACATCAGGTCCGGATACATGTAGGCCGCCACGTCCGCAATCTCTTCCGGGGTGAACTCCAGAAGCGGATTTTTGACCAGCCGCCCATCCAGCCAGATGGAATTGTTGGCGTCGGGCAAGCCGGAGCGATGCTCCAATAGCAGTTCCAGCGTGATCTCGCTGGCACGGGGAACTCCCAGCTCGGGCGCCAGCTCCGCCACGGTGTTGGAGATCGCCAGCAAGCCGCGCTGTTGCAAAAGAAAGATGGCCGCGGCCGTGTAGGTCTTTGAAATGCTGGCGATATGGAAATGCTCATCGCCCACGAGCGGCGTGGTTGCGCTGGCGGAGGGCGGGCTGACCCGCGCGTTGCCCTCGGTCAGCACAATCGGCAAAAAGCCAGGCTCCTGCGCGGCCACGCCAAAGCCGGGAAGATAGGGAAACTGCGCCAGGGTGCGCCGCATGGCCGCACGCGTCTCCGTCACATCCACCGCCTTGAGTTCAAAAGTCAATGACTGCCCCCCGCTGACAGAGACCACCACGGGATCCACCGAATCAAAGATATGCTCCACGGCACCGGCATCGGCCTCCAGGCAGGCGGTGTCCTCATTGAAAATGCGAATCACCGCCCCGGCGGCGTTGGTGGACAGGACAAAGACCACGCTCCGTCCCGCGGATGCCGGCTCATAGCGAAAGAGCATATTTGTGTGCGCGGAAAGCGAACCCGCCGCCGCTTGCGCGTTGGTCAGCCCCGGCAGGTCATCGAAGCGCCGGCACCGGTAGCCGCCAAACCACAGGATTTCTTGTCCGGCCTCGTTGGTTTCGATACGCACACAACTGTCGCCGCGCGTGAGATAACCGCCCACAAAGGCCAGCGTATCGCTGGCCGGCTCCAGAACACCGGCCGCCATGCCGGCAATGGATAGGATGCCGTTGCCTTCCAGCAGGGCAAAGGCCGGCAGGGATCCTGAGCCGTAGATCCAGTCATCGAAAAACATATTTTCCGCAAACCACACCGTCCCTACCCTATTCGACCAGGCGGCGGAAATCGGCGGCGGAACGTACCGGACACCCTGAATCCTCTCCACGTAGCCGCCATAAATCATCTCGTCGCGAAGGGTGCCGTTGTGTCCATAGCGCACGAGCACGTGGTCCCCGGCAACGTTGGTGAAGGCGTATTGCTGATTGGTTTCGCCGGGCGGATAAATGCGTCCGTTGGTGTGGAGCTGGTATACGGCATTCGTTACGGAATTATTCTGCGCGTCCTGAACGTAGGACAGCGTCCCATTCGTTTCAGCCACAAAGCGGTCCACGCCCGCGCTGGTGATATAAAAGCCTTCCAAGGCCTGCAGGGCGGCGTAGGATCCGTTGGTGGCCGGCGCGGCAGGCAGAGAGGGCGGGCCGGGAGGCACCAGGCCGTCGCGCTCCAGCAGGGCCTGCTGGAGGATGCTCCGGGCGATCGCATACGCGCCGAGATGGCTCGTGTTCAAATTCACAAAAACGCCGAGCTGACGATCTGGCAGGATTTCCAGGAACGCGCTGGAGGTGCCCGTGTCGCCGGATTTTGCCCACGTGGCGCCCGCATAGCTCATCGCCGGATCGGCCACCGAATCGAGGCCCAGCCCCGGAATCAAAAAGTTATCCAGATCCAGCGGGGCATCGGAGCGCGCGCCGATTTCATCCAGCAGTGCCTGCGAAACAAAATTAGAGCCGCGGAATTGGCCGCCGGCCAGGACCATCATGATGAGGTGGGCCATGTCGAGCGGGCGCGAATAGGCGCCGCCGGTGGCGGCCATATTGCCAATCATCGGCAGGGCGGGCTGGCCGCCAACATAGGAGACGGCCAGATTCGAGGCCACGAGGGGCTTGTCCGACAGGAAGGAAGAATACGGCATGTCGAGCGGACCAAAGATCCGGGCCTCCGCCGCCTCGGCATAATCCACCCCGTCGTGCCGCGTGACGATTTCGCCCACGAGGTTAAACCCGCTGTTGCAATAGCTGGCAATCCGGTTCGGAGGATACAGCGGATAATCCTGCTGGAAATAATCCACAAGCCAGCCGATGTAGCCGGGCCAGTACTCCGTGATGCCAAAGGATCCGTTGTAGATATCTCCCGGGAGGCCGGAATGATGATTGAGCATGTTGCGCGCGGTCCAGCCCTCCGGCGTGCCGGCGTACCGATGGAGCAAAGAAAACTCCGGGATATAATTGGTGACGCAGGCATCCAAATCCAGATCGCCTCCATCCACGAGCTGGGCGGCCATAAGCGTGGTGATGAACTTCGAAACCGAGCCGATCATCATCACCGTGTTCGTCGTCACCGGAATCTCGCGCTCCACATCCGCGAAGCCGAACCCCTCGGCCCAGACGACCCGCTGACTCTCGACCAGGGCCACCGTGACACCCGGGATGCTGTAGTGCGCCATCAGGTTCGTGATGGACGTCCGCGAAACCGCCACCGTGTTGGTAAAATCAAGGCCCGCCCCC
>CAZFSE010000001.1:38205-68597 GCA_964521805.1 uncultured Verrucomicrobiota bacterium | reverse complement strand
ACGGGGGTTCAATTCCCCCCGCCTCCACCAGTGTTTCCGATGAGGGCGCCCGCCGGACAGGCGCCCCCAACCCTTGGAACTTTTTCGCAACGCTCAGCGGGTCCGGCCCAGGCGGGTGGCCATCATCCTGTCGAGCAGGCGGGCGGGCATGAACCGGGCCATCAAATCCCCCATGTGGGCCACGACGGTCACGGGATACCGGGTCTTCGGACGCCGAGCCTGCAGGGCATGATGAATCTTGGCGGCTACGGCCTCCGGCGGAAGCGTGAAGGGATCCGTCGGACGTTTATAGTCGCGCCGCGCCGCCAGCTGTTTTTGATAGGTCTCCGCGAAGGCGGAGTGCGAAAGGCCCAGCAGTTCCTGCGCCTCTTGCACGGAGCGCTCGCGAAACTTGGAGGTAATGGGCCCCGGCTCGATCAGCGAGACGGAGATGCCGCCGCCCGCCAGCTCCACGCGCAGGGCGTCGGAGAGCGCCTCGACGGCGTACTTGCTCGCGCAATAGAGCCCCATGCCCGGCATGGTGATGCGGCCCAGCACGGAACTGACGTTGGCAATGCGCCCATACCCCTGCTTGCGAAATTGCGGAATCACGAGGTTCGTCAGCTCCTGCAAGCCAAAGACGTTGGTCTCGAATTGCGCCCGCAGGGCGTCGCGCGAATTATCCTCGACGGCGCCCGGCTGGCCGTAGCCGGCGTTGTTCACCAGCGCGCCCAGCGTTCCCCCCGTCAGGCGCAAGGCCTCCGTCACCGCCGCCGCGATCGAGGCGCTGTCATTCACATTCAGCTCGACCGGTGTGAAGCGGTGGCTCTTGAGCATCTCGAGATCGTCCGGCTTGCGGGCGGTGGGCAGGACGGTCCAGCCCCGGTTGCGCAGATAGCGCGCGGTGGCAAAGCCAATGCCCGAGGAACAGCCGGTAATCAGCACGGTCTTTGATTTCACTTGTGGATATTTCATGCGGCGCATTGTAGCCATCACCAACCAAAAATCCAGCCCACATCGTGGAGTTTTTGCCATTGCATTCCCCCCGGCGCGTATTAACATAAGCGGATCGCGGTTGTATTCATTCCTGCAACGATTAAAGGAGGCTGTTCATGGCTATTGAACTGGAGTCCATTCTGCGTCCAACCGACAACCCGTACCCGCCGTTCCCCGCCAAATACATGCAAGTCGCCAGCGGGGAGATGATGGTGGTCCGCCAGGTGGACCGGGAGGAGATCCCCTCCATCCTGCCGTTCGTGGAGCCCCTGCTCCATGTGGAGCGCGACTATTACGACATTGTCTCCGCCCGCGTCTATGCCGAATTGCTGGCGTTCTACCGGCACCGCGTCCAGGATGAGTATGTGTTGGTGGCGCAGATTGACGGCGAGTTGGTGGCCATCGTCAACGGGCGCTTCATGAATGGCGATGTCGGCGTCTCCTTTCACACGCTGGCCCTGCGGCGCGGCCTGCGCGTCGGCGCGCACGCCTTCGCGGCCAAGATGGAGTACCACATGGACATCGTCGGCCAGAAGGAGGTGCTGATCGTCGCGGAATCCCCCATCGGGTTCCGGCGCTGGATGATCGAGTACAAGCTCGAAAAGCGCTTTGACGTTCCGCACGAGCTGGGCGGCGTGCCTTCGTGGGCGCTGACCAAGGAAATTTTCGAGAAGGCCCGTGACACGCTGGTGGTCGGGCGCAGGCCGGTTCCACCCGATCTGCTGGCGAAGGCGCAGGCCGCGATTCTGCCGCCCTCGAATCTGCCCAAGCCGCCGCAGGATCTGATGGGCGCCGCCCGGGCCAATAACGATCCCACCGGGGACTCGATCATGCTCCAGCGCTGGGCTCATGCCCGCCAGGAGGCCGGCGAAAAGAAAGGCCAGGTGTAATCATGCGCGAAGTCTATGCAGTCGGCATCGGCATCACCAGCTTCTCCCGGCTGGAATATCCCTTGAGCGAAATCGCGGCCTACCCCGCCATGCAGGCCATGAAGGAATGCGGGCTCTCCAAGGTGGACCACCTCTACGTGGCGAACATGGGGTCGTCCCGCATCAACCAGCAAACGGCCCTGGCCAGCGCGGTGGTGGATACGCTCAGCCTGACCCCGGCCGGCGCGGAGGCCATCGAGAATGGCCCGGCCTCGGGAGCCTCGGCCATCAAGACCGGCGTCATGGCCATCGCCTCCGGCGCGCATGACGTGGTCATGGTGATTGGCGCGGAGCGCATGCGCGCCGTCAACAACCTCGAAGCCACGGATTTCGTGGCCACGCTCTCGCATCCGCTGGCGGAATATATTTATGGAGTCACCCTCCCCTCGCTGGCGGCGATGTTCACAAGGCTCTACATGGAGAAATATGGTGTGACCTCGCGGCATCTGGCGATGGTGGCCATGAAGAACCATGCCAATGCCATGCTCAATCCGTTTGCGCATCTGCACCAGCCCATCACGATCGAGGCCATCCTGGATTCGCCGGAAGCGGAGACCAACAACCCGTACGTGGCGGATCCCCTGCGCTTCTTTGATTGCTGTCCGGTCTCGGATGGCGGGGCCTGCGTGATCCTGGCCTCCAAGGAGGTCGCGCAGGAGGTGGCCCAGAAAAACAAGAAGCCGCTGGTCCGCATCACGGGCTTCGGGCAGGCCACGGACACCCATGCGGTGCAGGAGCGCGAGAATCCCACGGATCTGCTCGCGGTGCGCGGCGCCGCCCAGCAGGCCTTCAAGATGGCCGGCATCAAGCCGTCGGATGTCAGCGTGGCGGAACTGCATGATGCCTTCACGATCCTGGAGATTGTCGAAAGCGAGGAGGTCGGCTTCTTTAAGAAGGGCGAAGGACACCTCGCCCTGGAGAAGGGCCTGACCCAGCTCAACGGCAAGATCCCCATCAACACCTCCGGCGGGCTCAAGGGCAAGGGGCATCCGGTCGGCGCCACCGGCGTTGGCCAGGCGCATGAGATCATCACCCAGCTTCGGGGCGAGGCCAAGAAACGGCAGGTCAAGGAGGCCAAGATTGGCTTCACCTGCAACTTCGGCGGCTTCGGCAACAATGTCGTTTGCCTGGTATTTGCGAGGGAGGACTGACCATGGAAATCTATGCGTACAAATGCAAAAAATGCGGACAGCTTCACTACCCGTTTCGCATGGTCTGCAAGAAATGCAAGGCCAACGAGGTCTTTGATTTTGAGCAGGTACCCCTGCCCCGCAAGGGCAAACTGCTGACCTACACCACGCTCTATACCCTGCCGGCGGATTTCACTGTCGCCACGCTGGGGCTGGGCATCGTGGAGTTGGAGAATGGCGTGCGCATGACCGGGCAGGTGCGCATCCCAAATCCGAAGAGTGGCATGGCGGTGGAGGGCAAGGTGGAAGTGGTGAGGAAAGGCGCCTACAGCAAGCAATGCGGCATGGTGTTTTACAAGGCATGAGGGTGCTCAGCATTGGCGATTGCGTCCGTCCTGGAACCTATACGGTGCATTCCCGGTTTCATCGGGTGGTGCACTATGCCTGCGGCCCGCGACGGCTCTTTCTGGCCCTGGAAGGCATCGGCGCCGGGCCGCTGACTCTCCTGCTGGCAGGCCGCCGTGTGCCAAGGATCGAGCGCATCATCGTGTCCAAGGAGCAGATTGTTTTGGATGGGCAGGCCTTTCCCCGCGCCGGTGTGCCGCGCTATGATTCACGCGCGCCGGACACCGCACCCCCTCACTGTGCCCCGCCTAAACAGCTGGCGGCCCTGAAGCGGATGATCGCGGAGGAAGCCGCTCCGGACAGCCTGGCCTTTTTGTTACGCCCCCAAGAACGCCCCCACGGCAGTTTTGAACAGGCGCTACGTAATCGTCTGGCCCGCGGCGCCAGCCTGGTGCAACAGGGACTGAAGAGCCCGGCGCGCCGCCGTGCGTTGTTTGCGGGAATCCGCCAGCTCAAGGGGTGCGGATGCGGACTGACGCCGGCCGGTGATGACTTTATCGCCGGTGTGCTGGCGGCGATAAACTCTGGAAGACCCTCCCTCCGCGCTCGCCAAATCGCGCGCGCGGCCATGGGAAACAACCCCCTTTCCAATGCATTCCTGTGCCTGGCGGGCCAAGGCCGGTTGAGCGCCGCGCACAAGGGACTGCTGGAGGCCCTGCCCCAGGCCAGCCCCGCCCGTCTGCGCGCACGCATCCGCGGGGTGCTGGACCATGGCGCCACCTCGGGCGCGGACTGGGCCGCAGGTTTTGTTCTGGCGCTTGAAGCCCAACAGGAAGAATCACCATACGCACAAGGGAGATGAGATGATCGCAACTGGACAAATACGAAAAGGCGCCTACTTTGACTCCGTCACGCTGATGCGCGTGGGCAAGGAAATCACCGCCCTGAAAGGCATTGTGGATGCGGCGGTGGTCATGGGCACCTCGGCCAATAAATCCATTCTAAAAGGCTCCGGCCTGTTGCTCGCCAGCTTTGCCAAGGCCGGCGACTCCGACCTGCTGGTGGCCATCAAGGCTCAGGATCAAAAGGCGGTGGATGCCGCGCTGGCCGCTGTCACCGCACAATTGAGCAAGGCCACGGGCGCCTCGGACGATGGACCCAGTGAGACCCTGCCCCACAGTCTGGAGGGCGCCATCAAGAATCTGCCCGGTGCCAATCTGGCGATGATCTCCGTGGCCGGACGTTACGCGGGCCTGGAAGCGATGAAGGCCCTGAGTGCGGGCCTGCATGTCATGCTCTTTTCGGACAACGTTTCGCTGGAGACGGAAATCGAACTGAAAAAACTGGGTGCCAAGAAAGGCCTGCTGGTCATGGGGCCGGACTGCGGAACGGCCATTATCAATGGCGTGCCGCTGGCCTTCGCCAATGTCGTCAAACGCGGCTCGATTGGCGTGGTGGCGGCGGCCGGCACCGGCTTGCAGGAAGTCACCTGCATCATCTCCAACGAGGGCGAGGGCCTCTCTCAGGCCATCGGCACCGGGGGGCGCGATGTAAAGCAGGAGGTTGGCGGCATCATGTTCATTGAGGGCATCAAGGCCCTGGCCGCCGATCCGGAGACGCGCGTCATCCTGCTGGTCTCGAAGCCGCCACACCCATCCGTCCTGAAAAAGATTCGCGCCGTCACGGACCGCTTGAAGAAACCGGTCGTTACGCTATTGCTCGGTGCGAACGAGCGGGGCGGCCCGCGCACCTTGGAAGAAGCCGCGCTGATGGCCGTAGCGCTTACCCGCAAGAAAAAGCCAACAGAGGTGCTGGTGCGCCTCGACATCCGGGATCGGCAATGGTCAGAAACGGCCCGGGAATTGACCGGACGTTTCAGCAAGGGCCAGCGCTATCTGCGGGGCCTGTTCAGCGGCGGCACGTTCTGTGCGGAAGCGCAGATTCTGCTCTCTCCCCTGTTGAAAGGCCTCTATTCCAATGCGCCCACGGCAAAGGCCAGGCCGCTGAAGAATTCGCTGAAGAGCCAGCAACACACCGTCATTGATTTGGGCGAAGATGAATTTACGGTGGGCCGCCCTCACCCCATGATTGACTTTACCCTGCGCAATCAGCGCATCTTGAAGGAGGCCGCCGATCCGGAAACGGCCGTCATTCTGCTGGATGTTGTGCTGGGCTACGGCTCGCACCCGGATCCCGCGGGCGAGTTGCGCGAGGTCATCCGCCAGGCCTCCAAGAAAACCTGCGTGGTCTGCTCGGTCACAGGGACCGATGCCGACCCCCAGAATCGAAGCCGGGTGGAAGAAGCACTGAAAGAGGCCGGGGCGCATGTCCTGCCCACCAATGCGGCGGCCTGCCGTTTCGCCGGTGAACTCATCCGCCAGGGAGGAAAATAATCATGTCCATCCAGCAACTATTCAAGAGTGAGCTGAACGTCGTCAATGTGGGATTGAAGTCGTTTCGAGAAACTCTGCAGGCCGTCAAGACCCCGGTGGTCCAGGTGGACTGGAAACCCTCGCTCGAAGTGGCCCCGTCCGCCGTGCTGGTGCTCTCCGCGCGGCGAAAGGAAATCGAAAAGGCCAACGAGAAGGCCATGAAACGCATTTTGAACAGCCAGCCCAAACTGGTGGGCATGGCCGTCGCGCGGGATGTGGTGCCCGGCCTGAAGGAAAACATGATCCTGCACGCCGGCCCGCCCATCACCTGGGACCGCATGTGCGGCCCCATGCGCGGCGCGATCGTGGGCGCCCTGCTCTATGAGGGCAGAGCCAAGTCCGCCCGGGAAGCCGAGAAGCTGGCCGCGTCCGGGAAAATCAAGTACGAGCCCTGCCATGAACATGGCGCGGTGGGCCCCATGGCGGGCATCCTCTCGCCCTCGATGCCGGTGTTCATTCTGAAAAATGAGCCCTTTGGAAACAAGGCCTACTGCACCATGAACGAGGGGCTGGGAAAAGTCCTGCGCTATGGCGCGTTCAGCCCCGAGGTTATTGAGCGGCTGAAGTGGATGGAAACCGTGCTCTATCCCACGCTCAAGGCGGCGCTCACCAAAACCGGCCCTCTGGATATTAAGAACCTGATTGCCCAGGCCCTGCACATGGGCGATGAGGTGCATAATCGCAACCGTGCCGCCACGTCGCTGTTCTACCGCGCCATCGCACCTGCCGTGGTGACGACCTGTCCGAACCCAAAGGATGCCGCGGATACGCTGGAGTTCATCAACCGCAATGATCATTTCTTCCTCAATCTTTCCATGCCGGCCAGCAAGGCCTCGCTGGATGCCGCGCGCAACATCCCCCACAGCAGTGTGGCGGTCGTCATGGCGCGGAATGGGACGGACTTTGGCGTCCAGCTCGCAGGCACCGGGGGCCAGTGGTTCACCGGGCCCGCCGCCATTCCGGATGCGCTGTTCTTCCCTGGCTTCACCAAGGCCGATGCCAATCCTGACATTGGCGACAGCGCCATCACGGAGACAAACGGCCTCGGAGGGTTCTCCATCGCCGCGGCCCCTGCCATCGTTCAGTTTGTGGGCGGAAGCGCCGCCGACGCGCTCAACTACACGAGGCAGATGTATGAAATCACGGCGGCGGAAAACAACATGTACCAAATCCCGGCCCTGAATTTCCGGGGCTCGCCCACGGGCATTGATGTGATGAAGGTGGTCGAGAAGAATATCCTGCCGTTCATTGATACCGGCGTGGCCCACCGCAAGCCGGGGATCGGCCAGATCGGCGCGGGCGTGCTCAGCGCCCCCGCAGAACCCTTCCAAAAGGCGTATGAAGGGCTGGCAAAAACCTTCAATAAAGGGTAGTATTTTGCACATGTAAGCTTGGATCATGGGCATGAATAACAAAGACAACAGCTTCTTCTCTTGCCGGCGCGAAAGCGTCCGGCAAGGTGCAAGAGGCGGGTGGCGGCGGGAAGTCGAAACAAGAGCGCATCAGCTTGGCCTCTCTGCAAGGCAATCCCGATGCTTCATCGGGATGGGCGAGGACAGGGCTGGACTTTTGTCCGCCCTGTCTGAAGCAACGCCGCAGAGAGGCCAAGATCATGCGCGATTTGTTTCGCCCGCCGCCACCCGCCCTCACGAGGCTTCTTTGAAAGCCAGTACGTTTGGTCACGGACAGCGGACGGCACAAAATATCTTTTCTAGTTTGAATAATGAGCGAGACAACACGAACAAGAGAGGCAAAGTATGAATAATAATCAGTTCCTTGACTTCATGACCAAGGTGCGCGTCTATGACCTCACCCAGCGCTTGAGCATTCATACCCCCCCCTGGCCCAGCTACATGCCGCTGGGTTTGCAATACTTCAAGCGCATTGCCGGCGCGCACATGGGCCAGGGCGCCAACGGCCAGATCATGACTACCAGCAACCATGTCGGCACGCACATGGATGGCGAAATTCATTTTCATGCCAGCGGACGCTCCATCGGCCAGGTTCCCATCGAGGAATGGATCGGCCCCGGTGTCGTCGCGGACATCTCCAAGGACGTCGGCGACTACGATCTGTACTCCCCGGAAATGATCATGGACAAGGTCGAGGTCAAGAAGGGTGACATTCTGATCATCAACACCGGCTATCATCGCTATGCCTGGGATCAAAAGGGTTCCGATGAGATTCGCTACTTTGTGAAGCATCCCGGCCCCGGCCCCGGCTTCGATCAATGGGCCCTGAAGATGAAGATCAAGTGGATCGGCGTGGATTGCGGAAGCGCGGACCATCCCATGAACACCATCATCCGCACCTGGCATCCCGCCCGTTTTGCCGAGGCCGAAAAGAAGCTCATCAAGAACTACGGCAAGAAGTGGGATGAGCTGTTCCCACCCGACGATTATTACCAGGTCATGCATCTGAAGCTTTTCCCCAAGAAGCTGGTGCATGCGGAGAATATCGGCGGAGAAATCGAAAAGGTCAGCAATCAGCGCGTCTGGATCGGATGCTTCCCGCTTCGCGGCATTGAGCTGGAATCCGCGATGTGCCGCATTGTGGCCATGTTGCCGCCCAAGTAAGCGGGCAAAAAAGGAGCGTGCCCCATGCCCATTCTCCAGTCGTTCGCGTACGAGAAGCCATCCTCGCTCAGCGAGGCGCTGAAGGCGCTGGACCGATATGGCCGCAAGGCGCGCCCCCTCGCCGGGGGCACGGATCTGATTGGATTGCTTCATGACGGCCTCGTCCATCCAAAGGCTGTCATGGACCTCAAGGGCCTCGACGAATTGCACAAACTGGAGCTGGTGAATGGCAAGCTCCACATCGGTGCGCTCGTCACCTTCAGCGATCTGCTGGAATCTCCGCTGATTCGCAAGAAGTTCCCGGTGCTGGGGGAAATGGCGGGTTGGGTGGCTTCGCACGGCATTCGCAACCGGGCCACGATGGTGGGCAATATCTGTTCCGCCGTGCCGTGCTGTGACAGCGGCCCGCTCCTCCTGCTCTATGAGGCGGTGGTCCATGTGCGCAGTCGCAACGGAAAACGCAAGATACCCATCACGGAATGGTTCACCGGCCCGCGCGAAACCGCGCTGAAGAAGGGCGAGCTGGCGGTGGAGATTTCCCTGCCGCACATCACCAGCCGCCACGGCGCGTGCTTCGTCAAATTGCGGCGCTACGAGGGCGAGGATCTGGCGCAGGCCAGTGTCTCCGTGCTGGCGCTGGCGGGGCAGAAGTACCGGATTGCGTATGGCTCGGTCGGCCCTGTCCCCTTCCGGGGCCGGGCTGTCGAACAGCTTCTGGCCGGTCAGCCGCTGTCCGAGCCGCTGATTCAGGAGGCTGTCCGGCTTGCCCGCGAGGAGGTCCGCCCCATCACGGATATCCGCTCTACCAGGGAATACCGCACCCACATGATCGGAGTCATGCTGGAACGCGGCCTCCGCGCCGCCGTTGACCGCAAAGCCGGAAAAGGCCCCGCCTATGGGGAGAGTCTGATTTAAGGAGATGCCCGTATGAGCCGGACCATTTCGTTTACATTGAACTTCGCCCCCTGCTCCGTCGAGGTCGAGCCCTCTGATATCCTGCTGGATGTCCTGCGCGACAAGCTGGGCATCAAGAGCCCCAAGATTGGATGCGAAAAAGGCGACTGTGGCGCCTGCACCATTCTGCTGAATGGAAAAACCGTCCGCAGTTGCCTGATCCTGGCCGTGGAGGTGGAGGGACAGGAGATCGTCACGGTTGAGGGGGTCGGCAAAGATGGCCCCACCCCGCTCCAGCAGGCCTTTATCGAGCATAATGCCTTCCAATGCGGCTTCTGCGCGCCGGGCATGACCCTGGCCGCGACGGAATTGCTGGAACGCAACCCCCACCCCACACGCGAGGAAATTCAGGAGGCGCTTTCCGGCAATCTGTGCCGATGCACCGGCTATAAGCCCATCATCGAAGCCATCTATCAGACCGGCCAGCGCGGGCTCAAGAACACAAAGACGGGGAGGCCGTCATGACCCAGCTCAAGACCGTCGGACAATCCGTCGTGCGGATTGATGGGAAAGACAAGGTCACCGGCGCCGCCCGCTATGTGGATGACCTGGAGTTCGGCCCCGGCCTGCTTCACGCGGCCGTGGTGGAAAGCCCCCATGCCCACGCGCTGATCAAGAAAATTGACACCTCCAAGGCGTTGGAAGTTCCCGGTGTCCTGAAGATCGTCACCGCCGAAGATTTTCCCTACACCTACGGCCTCTACATGAAGGACCGGCATATTTTTGCAAAAGACCGCGTCCGCTTCGTCGGCGAGCAAGTCGCCGCGGTCGTAGCCAGCACGCCCCGCGCCGCCCAGCGCGCGGCCAAGCTGGTGGCGGTGGAGTATGAGGAGCTGGCCCCCGTGCTGGACCTTTCAGAGGCCCTCCAGGACAAGGCTGTCCTGGTTCACCCGGACCTGGAAAACTATGGGCGGTGCCCATGGTTTTTCCCGAGGCCCAAGACAAACATCGCCCACTGGCGCAAGACCCGCAAGGGCGATGTGGAGCAGGGTTTTGCCGAGGCGGATGTCATCCTCGAAGACACCTATGTCGTGCCCCGCTATGCCCATTGCGCCATCGAGCCCCACGTCATCGTGGGCCAGTATGACCTGGCCGGACGCCTGACCCTCTGGGCCTCCTCGCAGTCGCCCTTCACGCAACGCCACATCTTCGCGGAGGCCTTTGCCCCGCTGGGTCTGACGCATAATGATATTCGTGTCATCACGCCCTATGTCGGCGGCGGCTTTGGCGGCAAGGCCGGTGTCACCATGGAAATCGTCGGCGCGGCGCTGGCCATTGCCATGCGGGGGCGTCCCGTAAAGCTCCGGTCCTCGCGCGCGCAGGAGTTCTACAACACCTCCCAGCGGCAGGGGCTCCTCGCCCGCATCAAGATGGGCGTCAAGAAAGATGGGACCCTCACCGCCATTGAACATGACCTGCATTGGGATGCCGGCGCCTATGCGGAATATGCCGCCAACGTGGTCAATGCCGCCGGACTTTCCGCCACCGGTCCCTACCGGATTCCCAACGTCAAGATTGACTCCGTCTGCGTCTATACGAATCTCTCCCCCACCGGCGCCTACCGCGGCTTCGGGTATTCCGAGTTCCATTTTGGACTCGAATCGCATATCAACCGGCTCGCCGCCCTGATCGGCATGGACCCTCTGGATTTCCGGCGTAAAAATGCCATTGCGGAGGGCGACACGCTGGCCTATGGCGCCAAGATGAATCCCTGCGGCCTGCAGGAGGCCATCAACCGCGTCGCCGAAACCATCGAATGGGGCAAGCCGGCCACAGCCCGGGACCCACACAAGGCCGTGGGCAAAGGTGTCGCCCTTTTCTGGAAGGCCCCCGCCATGCCACCGAATGCCTCTTCCGCCGCCTTCATCAAGTTCAATGAGGATGCCAGCCTGAACATCATGGTCTCCGGCATGGAGATTGGCCAGGGCTACCTCACCGTCATGGCGCAAATCGCCTCGGAAATCCTGACCGTGCCCGTGCATAAAATCCGCGTGGAAACTCCGGACACGGATCGAAACGCCTATGAATGGCAAACCGTCGGATCACACGTCACCTGGAGCTGTGGCAACGCCGTCAAGGCCGCCGCACTCGACGCCAGGGAAAAACTGATGGAGGTCGTCCACCGCGTTCATGGCTTCAGCAAGGACGCCCTCTATCTGGAGGATGAGGCCGTCAAATGCCAGGGCCAGCCCGGCTTCTCCCTTCCGTTGCGGAATTTCGTCATCAATGGCCTCCAGACCCCGCACGGCAATTTCCTGGGCGGGCCCATTGTGGGGAGCGGAATGTTCATGCCCGAGTTTACCTCCGCCACGGGCAACCCGGAGACCAGCCAGGGCGGACACCCCAACGTTCATTATACGGTCGGTGCCGCCGGTGCGATCATCGAGGTGGACCGGGAAACCGGAAAAATAAAGATCCTGAAAGCCGCGTTGGCGGTGGATGCTGGAAAAGCCATCAATCCCAGCCTGGTGGAAGGACAGTTGACCGGCGGCTTGCTCCAAGGCTTCGCCACCGTGCTGTACGAGGATATTCGCTACGACCTCAAAGGCCGGCCCCTCAACCCTAACTTCACCGACTACAAGATCCCCACCTCCAAAGATGTCCCCCTCGAGATCATCCCCATCATCATCGAAACCGCCCAGCCGGATGGACCTTTCGGCGCGCGCGGCGTCGGCGAACACACCATGATCCCCGCCGCCCCCGTCATTGCCAATGCCGTCGAGAACGCGCTGGGCCTCCGTCTTAAAAGCATGCCGCTGACCGCCGAAATAATCGCCCTGGCCCTCCAGAATATCGCCTACGAAGACGTCCGAGGCGATACCATGGGCCTCTGCTTCCTCGGCGCGCCCGACCGCTACCGCTTTGAAGTCGGATCGAAAAAATAAGTGTGTTGTTGACGGGCTTGTACATGATCCGTTCGTCTGGTTATGCCGCCTGCGACTCGATCGAAACGCCAAAGCCGCCCCATGTCCCGGACACATTCGCCTCGGGCCAGCCTTCGAATTTCTGTTCGTCATGCACCTCGCATTGACAACCCACCGGATATCCTCTAGGAACTAGCGGCATGAAACCACCTGTGAGAACGACTCAACCGACAGAACCCGCCACGCCGCATGGCAACCGCCGTTTTCTCCCCCGCAACCTGCCGATTCTGCATGAGGACGACGACTTTATCGTCATTAACAAGCCGCCCGGCCTGCTGGCGACCGCCACGGACCGCATTCGCGAGCGCACGGCGGAGTACATGCTCTCTGATTACGTCCGAAAAGGCTGTGCCCGGTCGAAGAAACGGGTGTTTGCCGTCCACCGCCTGGACCGCGATACCTCCGGCGTCCTGGTCTTTGCCAAATGCCACGAGATGCGCAAACGCATCCAGGAGAAATGGACCGATGTCAAAAAGCTCTACCTCGCCGTGGTCCGGGGACGGTGCATGCAGAAATCCGGCGTCCTTTCCTCGTATCTCGCGGAAAACGAGGGTCATGTCGTATATTCCACACCCGACCCTGAAAAAGGAAAGCTCGCAAAGACCGCCTACAAGGTGCTGAAAGAATCCGCCCACTACTCCCTGCTGGAGATTGACCTGCTGACTGGACGAAAGAATCAGATTCGTGTTCATCTGGCGGATATGGGGCATCCCATCGTCGGTGATGAAAAATACAGCCGGCTGGACGTTGACCGGGGACAACGGCTATTGCTTCACGCCAAGTCCATTACATTTGTCCACCCCTCCACCGGCCAGCGAGTCACCTTCGAGGCCAGCGTGCCGCCGTATTTCCAGGCCATGCTGGAACGGGACAAACCCGCGCCTCCCTTTCCCGCTCGCCCATCGGGCCCGCACCTTCGGCCCCGCCGCCATCACCGGCAGGGGGCCCAGCCACATCCCGCGGCTACAGGGCCAGCCGCACCTCCCAGCGCTGGCCGGAAGGAACGTCCTTCATTTCCACCTCGACCACCTCGCCCCCCTCGGAAGGGGCCGCGGCGCCAGCGCCCATAAATATGCGGTCCATGGGGCCGGCGGACGGGGCATGAACGGTGTACGCCCCTTGCGCCAGCGGTTTTCCATTCAACGATACGCCGCGGACCGTCTGGCCCTTGGGCACATCCCATCGAACCGTCCAGGTTCGCCTCTGACACATGAACGCAGAATATTCCGCCGACGGCTCGATCGCCAGCAGGGCGCCGGCAGGCGTCCGCTCCAAGCGAATCAGGGTCTGCCCGCACGTTGCGTGGGTATAGTCCGTCGTATTTCCATCATCCTCATACAACAACCGCGTTGCGGACGAATCCTTCGCAGGCACAAACGCGTTCAACACGACATGATCCCAGGGGCGCCCCTCGGTGAAATAGGATTGCGGGAGGCTGATGACCACCCCGCCCCGCCGCACAAAGAGCGGGCACTGCTCCAGCGGGCAGGCGATCTCGATGCGGGCGGGCCCGATGTGCGTCTTTCCACTCCAGGCATCCGTCCACTCGCCTTCCGGAATCCAGACGTTGCGAGCGGCCGTGCCCTGAAGATCACCCGCCTGCATGATCGGCGCAACCAGGAGATCATCCCCAAACAGGTATTGCGTGCTATCCTTCGCTTCCGGAACCTGCGGCCACTCCAGATCGCACCTCCGCAAGAGGGGCAAGCCACTCCGGTGGGCCTCATGGGCCGCCGCGTAAATCGTGGGCAGGAGCCGGTATCGCAACCGGAAGAATTCGCCCACGATCTGCTTGGTGTCGCGCCCGTAGAACCAGGGGTACCGGGTCCTCTGCGCCGTGCAGTGAATGCGCGCAATGGGCGAAAACGCACCGAACTGCATGAAGCGCGTGTAATACTCGGCATCCGGCTGGCCGTGATGCCCGCCCAGATCCTCGTGCACATAGGGCAGGAGCGAGACGATCCCGCTGTCCACGCCATTCTGCACACCCGCCCTCAACGCCTCCCAATCGGAAAGCGTATCCCCCGTCCACCAAATTGGATAACGGTGCGCCGCCGGGTGTGACGGGGCCTCCAGACGCCCGTTATTGATTCCATCCACATTCGACATGATCAAGGGGCGTCGCCGGGGTGCATGAGCCTGCGTGATGTCATGATACAGGCGCATCCCCCACACCTCCTTGTTCAGGCCTTCGACAGGCGACTGAAGATGCGTGTGCCAGTTGCGGTCAAACCACCAAACATCCGCCCCCTGCTTCAACAAGGAGGTCAACCCCTCAAAACGAAAGGCCAGCTCTTCCGGTGCCAGCGCATGCTTTCCAACCGGCTCCGGATGGTCGTTAAACATCACCCGCACCTTCTGCTCATGCGCCCGCCGGATGAATCGCTCCATGTCAGGGAAAAGTTCCGCATGAACCTGGTATCCACACGATGCGCCCACCCGCCAGTCCGTATCCACCACGAACACATCCAGGGGGATATTTTCCTGCCGGAAGCGCTCAATCACGTCCAGGGCCGTGTCCTCGCCATAGGGGTGGTACCGGCTGTACCAAAGGCCAAAGGCATACAGGGGCGGCAAAGGAATGGCGCCTGTCAGCCGCAAGTAATCCTTCCGGAATGCCTCATACCCCGAAGCCTTGGGGAAAAACACATACAAGTCGGGCGCGCCATTTTCAAGATCCCATCCCGAATGCTGATCCGCAACCTCCTCCGGTGGAGGCAGGGCGCCCCAACGGGGTGGGACCACCCGGGGGTGATCGGCCAGAATCCAAACCTCCGGAAGATCCGAGGGCGAAGGCAAAAAGGAGCGCTGAAGATCCGCGGGGCCCAGCGTCCGGTCCCATTGCCCATTCGGCACCCTGACACGAACGTCCTCATAGCTCCGTGCGGAGCCGGGCACGCACACGGCATACCCCGCCGCCGAAAGCGTCGTCGTGCCATGAGCCCGGGCCACTTGATAGCCGCGAAACCCCTCCGGGCGGTCTTGAATCGTGAAGGTGGCCCGGTCTTCAAAGCCGCCGGCTCCTTTTTGCTCAATGCGAAGCAGATGGGGACCGAGGGGCTGGATGCGGATTTGACCGATGATTTCCGACGGATGGGCTTGGCTCGTGCTCATGAGAAGGGCTCCTATCACACACCGTGTTCTCGTTGAAGGGTTTCGTTTCATGGTTCAACTTTCCGCGTCCATGATGGCACGAATCCCCGAAAACGTCTTTGCACCCGGCACACCGTGTGTTATCATTTTTTGTGATGAAAGAACCAGAGTCCCCTTTCCAAGCAAGGCCGGGATTTGAAGGCGTCATTGTCCGATTCTCGGACAAGCGCTGGTACCTGCGCGAATGGCACAGCCACGACGCGCTGGAAATCAACCTGGTGGTGAGGGGAAGCGGCAGTGTCCTGCTGGAGGACCGCCAATATCCGCTCCTGCCGGGCCACCTGCTCTGGCTCTGGCCGGGCCAGCGGCATATTCCGGCACGATGGTCCTCGGACATGCTACTGTGGATTGTCGAATGGACCCCCACCGGCCTGCGCCGCCTCCTCCGGGCCCGAAAGGCGGGGCCGCCCCGCCCCGGAGATCCCGCCCTCTTTGCCTGCCGGCGGCTGGACGCGCCCGCCCTGGAGCAGGCGCAGGGCGTTTTGTCCGGCGCCGCCGCGATTCGGCGGCCCGACACCTTTAACCTGGGGCTGAACTTTGCACTTCTTATGCTCTGGGATCTTTTTACACAAGCCCAGGAAGTCGAGTCTGCCCGGTTTCTGCATCCCAAATTGGAGCAGGCGCTGAGCCTGCTCAACGATCCTTCCAACACCATGAACTTGGACCAGCTGGCCAGGGCCCTTCGCCTGTCACCCAGCTATCTGAGCGTCCTGTTCAAGGAGCAAACAGGGCTGGCCATTCCCGACTACCGCAACCGCAGCCGGCTGAGCCTGTTCTTCAGCCTGTATCGCGCGAAGCCGGAAATCCGCCTGATGGAACTGGCCCTGGAGGCGGGATTCGGCAGTTACGCGCAGTTCTTCCGGGTGTTCACGGAATCCGTCGGACAATCTCCCCGGACATGGTTGAAAGCCCTCCAGCCTTGAGCCGTGGGGACAGGCGCCCTAAGCGGAAATGGAGTCTTCCTGTCGCTCCCTTTCCAAGGTCTTCTGGATGGCGGCCTGCAGTTCATGAATGGCCACCGGTTTTTCCAATAATTGCAGTCCACTATCCGCCACCAACCCATTGATCTCATGGGTGACGAATCCTGTGCAAAAGATGAACCGATCCCGAAGGCGCGCATCCTCCTGAACTGCCCGACGATAAAGCTCCCCGCCCTTCATCACCGGCATCTCCACATCCGAGATCACCAGATCCACGTGCGTATGGCGAAGGAGATCAAGCCCCACCTGCCCATTCTCGGCAACCAGCACGTCCGACGCGCAGCACCGTTCCAGAATCCGCTTCCACAGCGCGCGGATCACAGGTTCATCTTCCACCACCAGGATGCGCCGTTGCCAGATCTTGGGAAGAGACTGGGCCGCCCGGGGCGGACGGATCTCCTCCGGCAAATTATCCAGAAACTGCACAATTCGATCCTCATGATCCTGAATGGTGGAAGCCAGGTGCTGGAAGATCTTTGAATAGGACTGGCACGTGTTGATGACATAGAGAAAGATGTCGTTCATTTCAGAGAACTCCACCTCCATCATGCCTTCCGCCATTTCCGCCAGGGATACGTCATGACCATCCAGCCGTGCCAGGGCCAACCGGAGGGGGCCTTCCACGTTCTCCCGGGTTTGCTTGTCCAGCTTGAGTACAGAAAGAGGGGCATCCGCGCGTTTCTTCAAGAGTGTAACGGCACTTCCCATCAAGTGGCAATGCCACATCTCATCCTGTGCCAGCCTCCTCCAGAAGGACACCAGCTCCGGCTGAGATTCAAATTGAACAGCGGCCCGCTCATACAAATGAAAGGCCTGCTCCTCAATCCCCCTGAGCCATTCTATAATCGCCACCAGCTCCATTCTGTCCTCCCACCCCGCCAAGGCCATACGCTCTCCACCAGCAACATAAGGCTGATTGATCGAATGTAAAGCAGACCAGAGGAGAAATACAAAGAGGGCCGTCCACACAAAGCCCGCCAAGGCCACTCGTTAGCCATCCTCTCCACTGAGCTTTTCGAGCACGCCAAAATCCTCGAGGGTGGTCAGGTCGCCGATGATTTCCGTGCCAGCGGCGACCTGCTTGAGCAGGCGGCGCATGATTTTTCCAGAGCGTGTCTTGGGCAGGGACTCGGTGAAGCGGATTTCATCGGGCCGCGTCACGGGGCCCATCTCAGTGGTGACATGGGCGCGGAGCGCCTCGCGCAATTCGGGGGAGGGTGACTGCCCCCGCTTGAGGGTGACAAAGGCCACGAGCGATGAACCCTTGATGTCATCCGGACGGCCCACGACGGCCGCCTCGGCAACGGACGGGTGGCTGACCAGCGCGGATTCGACCTCGGCCGTTCCAATGCGGTGCCCCGAGACATTGATCACGTCATCCATGCGCCCCATGATCCAGTGGTAGCCATCGGCATCGCACCGCGCGCCATCGCCGGTGAAATAGACGCCGGGAAACTCCTTCCAGTAGGTCCAGAGGAAGCGGTCGGGATCGCCCCACACCCCTCGCAACATGCTGGGCCAGGGCTTGCGAATGACCAGCCGGCCGCCCGACTCAGCGCCCACGGCTTCCCCCTGGTCGTTGACCACCTGGGGGGCGACGCCAAACAGGGGGCGTCCGGCGGAGCCGGGCTTGGTGGGCATGCAACCGGGGAGCGTGGAGATCATGATGGCGCCGGTCTCGGTCTGCCACCAGGTGTCCACGATGGGACAGCGTCCCCGCCCAATGGTCTCGTAGTACCACATCCAGGCCTGCGGATTGATGGGCTCGCCCACCGTGCCCAAAAGCCGCAGGGACGAGAGGTCATGCTTGCCGGGCCAGACATCGCCCCACTGCATGAACGAACGAATGGCGGTGGGCGCGGTATAGAAAATGGTCACGCCATATTTTTCAATCAGAGACCAGAACCGGTCAGGCTCGGGGAAGTTGGGGGCGCCTTCGTACAGGAAAACCGTCGCGCCATTGGCCAGAGGCCCGTACACGACGTAGCTGTGGCCCGTGATCCAGCCGATGTCCGCGGTACACCAATAGACATCCTCCGGCTGGATATCGAAAACCGCCTGGTGGGTCAGCTTGCAATTGAGCAGGTAGCCGGCGGTGCTGTGCATGATGCCCTTGGGCTTTCCGGTGGAACCGCTGGTGTAGAGGATGAACAGCAGGTCTTCGCTCTCCATGGACTCGGGCGGGCAATCCGCCGTCACGTATTGCAGTTCCTGGTGCCACCACACGTCCCGGCCTTCCTGCACGTGGACCTCCTGCCCCGTGCGCCGCAGGACAATGACCTTTTCGACGGTGGCGCCGAAAAGCCGGCCCTGGTCATCTTTCAGGGCCAGCGCTTCATCCACATTTTTCTTCAGCTGTACCGCCGTTCCCTTGCGGAATCCGCCATCCGCCGTGACGACCACCCGTGCGCCGCAATCGCGAATGCGGTCCGCGATGGCGGCCGCGCTGAACCCGCCAAACACCACCGAGTGGGCCGCGCCCAGCCGGGCGCAGGCCAGCATGGCGATCACCGCCTCCGGCACCAGGGGCAGGTACAGGATGACCCGGTCGCCGCGAACCACGCCATTGCGGCGCAGAACATTGGCAAACCGGCAAACCTCCCGATGCAGTTGCGCGTAGGTCAGCACCCGCTCCTCGCCGGGATGCAGGGCCGAGCAGGGCTCTCCCTCCCAGATCAGCGCGGCCTTGTTGGCGGCGGGGGTATTCAGATGGATGTCCAGGCAGTTGGCGCTGGCGTTCAGCCGCCCCCCGGCGAACCAGGCGGCCTGCGGGCAGTTCCAGGCGCAGACCTGTTCAAAGGGCTTGTCCCACACCAGCAGGCGCCGGGCCTGCTCCGCCCAGAAGGCGTCCGGCTCCTTCACGGATTGCGCATGGAGACGCTCGTACTCCTCCAGCGAACTCAGGCTGGTCTTGACCGTGAAGCCCGCCGGCGGATTGAAGACGCGCGTTTCGCGCAGGGTATTCTCAAGTTGCACACCCGCACTCTGCAAAAAGGAATCCAGCCCCGACGTGCGGAACAATTCCCGGACAAACGGATTGGCATTCGCCACGGAAAAATGCCCGGGCGCCAGCTTCTTGGCGGTCAGCAACACGACCCGCAGGAAGACCGAGGACAGGTATTCCGCACGCTGAAGATCAAAGACCACGAAGGCCTCCGGGGGGACCTTCGCCGGCGCGGAACCGCCGAACGATTCCACCAGCGCCGCATCCAAGGCCTTTGCCGCCTCCGCGCATTGGGCGGATTGAAAAGCCCCGCTAAACGTGCAAACCAGTTTCTTGTGAGCGCCATCGTAGGTGTATTCCATCATGGGGGTTCTCCGTGGGATGTCCAATCAGTGTACAGGGATCTCCGTGGCAGGCGGCACGTCCAAGGTTGCTTTCTCCGCCTTGTTCAATTCCTCCACCAGCGCAAGCAGTCGCTGCTCATCGGCCATGCCGCTGAGAGTCAGCGCTTGTTGGAGATGCTGGGCGCGCAGTTCCTCCTGATGGAGGCGTTTGCAGAGGTCCGCGATCCGGGCATGGGCCATGGCGGAAGCGAACCGCAACCTGGCAGGCCGTTCCGCGGGGTGAGGCTCCGGGGCCTGCTCGTAGCGCTTGTACGTCCGGAGGAGCGACTCCAAGGCCCACAGGGCCACCTCGGGAGATTGCGTCAGATAGGCCCGGCTGGCCGCACGCTCCTGGGCATGAATCTCCGTGGCCGTCATGCCGCTGAGAAAGAAAGTACACTCCCGCTTTCCCCGGAGGGTTCCGATCTTCCAGCCCATCCCCAGCCCAATCGCAAGCCCCACCAGTACAAGAAGCAATCGTTGCATCATAGCCCCTCCTGTGAGCACCAGACCCGACTCCAAACCTCGCCCCATGGGATCTTTGCCGAAAGTTTAGCGGAAGGACCTTCATGGGGGAAGAACAAAGTCAGAGGGCCCCGCCCTCCGTTCCTTTGCCCTGAGGGCTTCATCCTGGCCGACATCACGAGAATTCCTGAAACTCACCCGTTGACAGTTTTCCCCTCCCGTGACAATATCCAAACGAATCATAAACGGAGGACACCCTGCATGGCGGCTCTGATTGGCATGTCTGGCGACGTCAAAGGCAAGACGTTTCAAATTGACCGCGACGAAATCACGATGGGACGAAGCAAGGACAATGTCATTGTTCTTGACCACCCCACGGTTTCCGGGCACCACTGCAGCGTGGTGCGGCAGGGCGACCGCTATTTGCTCAAGGACTTGGAGTCCACCAACGGAACCCGGCTCAATTCCAAGGAAGTCACGGAAAGCGCCCTGAAGCCCAAGGATTTGATCCAGGCCGGTTCCGTGGAGTTTCTCTTTGATGGAACGGACGTTCAAGCCGCCGTGGAAACGCACAGTTTCGCCGAAGCCAATGTGGAAGTGGCCGCCGGTCCCGTTTCGGCCCCCGAGTCTTTCTCCAGCATCTCGCCATTTGGCGCGCGCCGCAAGGAATCAAAGGGCCTCTGGTTTTTTCTGATTGCGCTGGCTGGCCTGCTGGCCCTGGCGGTTGTGATTTACTTCTTCATCAAGCTGGTCACCACGAGTTGATGGGATTCCATGCCAGCTCGATGCGCCTTTTTCCCGTCCCCATCCGCCCGGACCGGGACGACCTTGATTGAGCTCCTCCTGGCCTTGGTGATTGCCGTCCTGGTCATGGGGCTTGTCTATTCCGTCTACCACACTGTTTCCGCAACCGTCCGGGGACAGACCGAGCGCCTGGAGGGGGCCACCAGCGCCGCAACCGCCCTGCTTCAAATGAGCCGGGATCTCTCCTGCACCCTGGCGCCGGCCGGCGAAACCGCCTGTGCGTTCCTGCTCCAGCCCGCCCATAAAACGGAGACCGGCGAATGGCGGCTGGAGTTTTGCTCGTCCGTCCCCTCCGGCGCCGAGGATCAGCCCTGGCAGGATGTCCACCACTTCGCCTACGTGCTCTCGGCCCCGGATCCGGCGGGCCGGCAAAGCCTGCGCCGCGAGTCGCGCCCGCTCACGGGCCCTGACGCCCTGCTTCCACCCCATACCAACTGGCTGGCGCGCCATGTCTTGAACTTCCAGGCGCAGGTCTTTGATGGAGAAACCTGGCAAGAGGAGTGGCCCGTGGAGAACAGCGAGCCCCTGCCCCGTTCCATCCGCCTGGAAGGCGGCTTCCACTGGGCCGGGGCCAGCAATCACCTGGCCACTGAAATCTGGATTCCTGCCGGCAACACCTTCCGGCCCGTGAAAAAGGAATAGGCGCGCAGGGAAATTGGGCTGGCCGGGAGGGCGCCCAAAAAAACTTACGCCCGGCGGACGACTTCCTGCAGTGTGTTTTCCAACAGCTCGATGCCGCGGTTCCAGGAGAAACGCTGGCACACCATTTCACGGGCATTCTGGGCGATGGACGCCTGCAACCGGGAATCGCCCAGCAACCACTCAATCTGTTGGGCCATGATGACAGGGGTGTCCGCCAGGAAGGCGTTATCTCCAATTTGAATGGGAAACCCCTCGGCGCCCAGCGAAGTGGAAACCACCGGCACGCCCGCCGCCATAGCCTCCAAAATCTTCCCCCGCATGCCCGACCCCATCCGCACCGGGCATACGAACACCCGCGCCCGGGCCAGATATGGGCGGACATCCTCCACGGCGCCGGTGACCACAATGGACGAATCCTTGCGGGAAAGATCGCGCAACTCCGGGGGCAGTCCCGGCCCCACCACATAGAAGCGGATGGACGGCATTTTCCTGCGGAGCAAGGGCCAAACCCAGCGGACAAACCAGCGCACCGCGTCAAGGTTATGGGCTTCGCTGTAATGGCCCGTAAAAAGAACCGCCTGCTCCCGGTTGTCCGAGTCCGTGGGCTGAAAATAGGTGGTGTCCACCCCGCTGGGGATCGCGGTAATCCTCAGGTCGGGGGCAAGCTTCAGCAATCCGTAGCGCTCCTCCGGCGTCAGCACCAGCACCCGGTCCATGGCGCGATAGAGCTGGAGTTCATACCTCCGAACCCGCCCGGATGTCAGCCAGGCCCGCGCGGTCGCAAGATTCCACCCCCCCATCTTCAGCGCTTTTTCATTTACGATGGAAAGGGAATGATGCACGGATACCACGGTGCGGGTGGCCGGCAGATAGGGGTTCCAAAAGAGCGCCTGGCCCATGACACCAAACTCCGCCAGCACCACGTCATAGCGCGACCGCTCCACCAAGTCGCCCACCCGCTGGGACAACTCCCGGGAAGCATGGGCCCGAAAGGGCTCGGGCGCCAGAGACCCTCTGCCGGGCCACCCTCTCCGTCCGGAGGGGCGGGGCACCACCTCCAGCTCGCCCACCAGCTCCCGCATCCCGGCCAGATGCTCCGCATCGTCCTCGCTGGAGAAGACGGCCAGGCCCAGCCGATGCCCGCGTTCCGCCAGCCGCCGGATGCGCTGATGGACAATGGCGTGCCCGCTCAACACTCTGGCATGGGGAAGACGGGTGGTGATAAAAAGAATTTTCATGCGCGTGCCACCAGAGGCCCCGTTTATTCAATCTCCGTTACCAAGGACAGAAATTCCTCCCGCGAAAGCTCCTCGAGCCGCTTGCCACTCTGGCCCAGCTTTTCATTGATCTTCAGGCACGTTTCCTGCATGCGCTCATGGGTGCTTTCCGATCCCAGCAGGATGTCAAAATTATCGCCCCGCGTGATCCGCACGTGGCCATCTTTGTGGTCCAACCCGAGTCCCAGAATGCGAACAATGCGATCTTTGTTGTCTTTCATAAGCCTGATCCGATCAAACACCAGGCATACCTTACCTCAAAAGGCTGTCGCTGGCCAGAGTCTTCACCGTAAAACCTTGGGCAAAGGTGTTGCCAAGCTTTTGACGGAACGCTATCCTGATAGCCGAATTCAACAGGAGGCAACGGGTGCGAATCTGCAATCGAATACTGACCTTCGTAGTGCCGGCCTTGATCGCCCTGCAGGCCGCGGCCCAGGAGGTCCGGATGGCCAATGGTGTCATCTTGAAAGGCGAGGTCGTCAAGACCACGCAGGCCGGGTTGGAGGTCAAGTCGGGGGCCACGGTGAAATCGTATCCGTGGGAGACCCTCGCCCCCTCCACCCGCTACCGCTACGAACCCCTCTTTCGCGCCAATTATGAGGCGGTGCTTCAGGGGCTCCCCGCCTCGGCGCGCACCAAGAAACCGGATGAGGAAGTCCCCGTCATTTCCGCCCAGGAGGCCAAACCGCCCGCCGAGAACGTCCCCAGCCAGCCAGCGGCTCCCTCCCGTTCGGATCTGACGCTGATCGAGCAGATCGCGTATGAGCCGGTCCAGCCCATTCGCGTCAGCCAGTTTCCCTCCGCCGAACTGAAATCGCCAGAAACCACCCTCCTGTGCGGCTTTCAATTTGGCCCATCCAAGGATGAGGTGCTCTATCTGGCCTTTGATGCCCGCGGCGCCAAGGATGTGCGGGATACCCTCATTGCGTTCACGCCCACGCATTCGGCCTTCAGCTCCCCCCTCCGCATCACGGGCTTCAAAAAAACCACCAGCGACAGCCGGGTCGTCACGTTCAAGAAGTTTCCCCTGACGGCCAGCTTTGGGGCCGTTGCCGTCAGTTATGAGATCGAATGCATCGCCCAGCAGACGCTGGCTGAAGTGGCGGTCATCCTCTCCGTTCAATTAAGCCGGGAGAATGCGCGCTCACGGTTCCAACTCTATGGGACCCTCAAGGACTTCGCGCAAAGCGATGGCCTCATCCCGGTGCTGGGCATCCTGGACATGCCCACGCTCTGGCTGGGTTTGGAAAATTCCACCACCCCCCGGTTGGTCGGCAATTTGACCATGTCCCACATGAATCTGGTGCCGCGCGAAGGCATGGGCAACCGGCTGGCGGTGAGCATTCTGAATGACAAGAATGAGACCGTGCAGGAACTCGCCATCAAAATGGACGACACCACCACCGCCCAACCCTATGGCATTGGCGTGGACCTGAAGAAGGTGGAGGTGGATCAGGAATATACCATCAAGGCCGCCATGGACCTGGGCACCCTGATGGGGACCACCTCCTACGAGGACACCTTCATCCTCCTCAAGAAGTAGGCGAAGCAGAGCCCTTGGCGCGGCGCTGGCGGACCGCCTCAAACAGCAGGATCGTGGTGGCCGCCGCGACATTGAGCGAGTCCGCCTGCCCCAGCATCGGAATCCGCACCTGCACGTCCGCCTCCTTCATCCAGAGATCGCTCAGCCCATACTGCTCCGCGCCCATCACAAAAGCCGTGGGCCGGGACAGGTCCGCCTCGGTATATTCCCGCTCCGCATGCGGAGTGGCCGCCACAATCTGAATGCCCTGCGCCCGCAACCAGGCCAGCGCCTCCGCCGAACCCACTTCGACCAGCGGCACCGTAAACAGCGTCCCGGTGCTGGCACGCACCACGTTGGGATTGTTCACATCCGTGCAGGGATCGCACACAATCATGGCATCCACGCCGGAGGCATCCGCCGTCCTCAGCATCGTGCCCAGATTGCCCGGCTTCTCGATCGCCTCCGCCACGATCAACAGCGGAGCGGGCGAGAGCGCCAAGTCCGCCAGCGTGCGCCGCACCTGCGGCGCCAGCGCCAGCAAGCCATCCGGACGGTCTCGATAGGCCATCTTTCGGAACACCGGGTCTGTGCATTCCAGCATTTCCGCGCCGGCCGCGCGGCAACGGTCAAGCAGGGCATCCTCATTCGTCCCTTGGAACAGCGCACGGCAATAAAACATCACCACGGGGTTCCACCGGTTGTCCAGCGCCCGCTTCAGCTCCCGGTAGCCCTCTATTAAAAGAAGCCCCGCCTCGTCGCGGTCCGAACGCTTGCGCAGTTTAACGGCTTCCTTGACCCGCGGATTCTGCAGACTGGTGATGTGCTGGTCGGTCGCTGATTTCATGGCCCCCTATCTTCTCCATAACCCGAAAACTTTCAATCCTGATTTGCGGAAGCCTTCCGGTCGAGATAATGCCGGTACAGCGCCGGAAGTTGTTCAAACCCGCGGTGCTCGTAAAAATCCCGGGCGGAAAGCCCTGGAAAGCGGGCATAGTCCGGGATGGGTTGAACGGACGGCGCGGAACCCGCGAATTGCCTCAGGATCTCCGCATGCGGCTTGAGCGAACCGTCCGGACGCACCAATCCAAAATGCCGTTCGTGCCACGATTCATCGCAGGGCGGACGGTCCCAGAGCGGCTGTGCATAGTCCGCAAAGCACCAGATAAAGGCCCCGGACGCCCCAACCGCCTGGAGATTGGGCAAGACCTGCCGGATATGATCCGCGAATCCCGCCTCATCCGCCATAAACTGGGTGCGCGGGCGCCCAAAAGAAGTCCACGTCCAGTTTTCAGCGGCATGCCCCAAGGGTGCCGTGCATCCGCCAAACTCCTCCATCAATACCGGCTTGCCGCAAAGAGCCGCAGTCAAGGCGGTCATGAACGGGACAAAATCGGCATCCAAGGGCCCGCGAGCCCAATCGCAATACATGGGATAAGCATGCATCACCGCCAGATCCGTCTCCGCAAACAACTGGTCCGCCCGCAATCCTGTGTTGGCATGCAAATCACCGGCATGCAATCCCACCGTCACGGGATGGACCGGATCAATCTCCTTGATCAAGGCGGTCATCTCCCTCACCCAAGCCCGGCCTTGTTCATCATTGGAAGGCCAGGCAAACAGATCCGGCTCATTGCCCAAATTCCAAATCCTCACGGATGGATGATCCTTCAGCACCCCCACCACAGTGCGAAGCAATAGCCGCTCCGCCTCCAGAGCCAGGGGCTGATTGAACAGATTGGCATAGTGGCCACCCTCCACCACCCGTCCCTGGCTGATCACCTGGCGAACCCATTCAAAATACGGTGAAGGATACTCTTCCCGTGAGGTCAGCATCCACCGCGGAGCCCAGTTGGGTCCGCTCATGTGCCCAGTGAAAAAGGTGACATCCAAGCCCAGCTTGTACTGGGCCGCCAAATCCGCCACGCTCACCAAGTGCTTCAGGGCCGAGTGATCCACACGGGCCGGATCTGGCTGAAAATCATCCCACAGCAAAAACAAACGAACCGTATCCATCCGTAGATCCGCTATCAGCGCAAAATCGTCTACTACTTCGGCGGCATCAAAGTCCTGCCAGAACGTCATGGCCTTATGCCTTGGCCAGTAATTGACTCCCAACAGGAAGTTGTTGCTCATAGAACAATGCATCCTTTAGTTCCTTAACCACCCAGAACGGCGACAAGATGTTCAAAGAAAGACTTTTTACAGAAGGAAACCCTCCTCCGCGAAGCCACTGCGGAGGGCCGACAGAAGCTAACAAATGCTATTGCAGAAGAGTAGCCCAATTTTACCCGTTCGCGCCTAAAAACGCCTATTTTCGAGGGGACGACATGGTCCTCATGCGGGGAACGCCCGACGGTCTGGTGGGTTGCACGGCGCTTAGCCGAGGCCGCATCACCCCCGAACAGGGCGGTTCGTGTCACCAGACAAAGATATTCTTTCCGATCAACTCGCCAATTCCCCTATCGTTTCATGGAAATATATTGACATAAATTTCAGTGTTTTTCCAAGCATGGTACGCATATCTGTTTTAGATATTGTTTCTGGTCTTGGTTACGTTTTAGATAAGTTATTGACTTTGCATTAAAACATGCAACTCATTGGGAGCCTTTGCATTTGTCTTTTAACATTAAATGTAGCGCTCTTCTACAAAGTTTTTGTTGCGTTCTGTCTCTGAAACGTTACTCTGCTTGGACGTTTTGGTGGAGTATGTACGATGTGCAAGAAGGGTTATCAACGGCTTTTTCCGGTTCTTTGGCTGGCATCACTCATGGTTGTGCTTTCCTCCTTACAATCTCCTGCCCAAGGATTGCTCTACCCGCTGTATTTTGGGACATCCCGTCCCATCCAGAATGAGTTCGGACGCCATCTGGAAGGTTCCGCCGCCCTTCCGCCAGAACTGTGCGCCCGTGTGGAAATCCTCTCCACCACCAATGGCATCATTTATCCGCCCAATAAGGACGGAACCCCCGATCCCCGGAACACCGTCCTCCCCGGCGGCGTTTCCTTTATCGGAAATCTGACCGCCCGCGGGCTTACAAACCCCGGCATTTTCGCGGTGGGATTCATGACCAACCAGCCGGTTTACGGCGCGAAGCTTTTTGCGCGGGCGTTCAACGCGTCCTCCCGGGAGGCGGCCTCATTCTATAGCGACTCCGAAGTGTTCACCAATGCGGGGCCTTTCATCAAGTATGACATTCTGTTCGCGCCCATGACCGCGCTGGACACGGCGGATGACGACAGCGACGGCCTGCATAACTCATGGGAAGAGAGCTATGGCTCCAATCCGCTGATGACCGACAGCGATGGGGACGGTGTGGATGACGGCCAGGAAGTCCGCGCCGGCACCAGCCCCGTGGATGCAAATTCCGTTTTTCTTCTGACCGGGTTCCGCGCCGGCGCAGGGAGCGGCGCGGAGATCTCCTGGAGTTCCGTGCCAGGCAAACGCTACCAGGTGGAATACACCACCGACGATCTGTGCAGAGGACCGGTCCATCACAGCGCCGGTAACGTCGTGACGGCGTCAGGACCACAGACCCAGGTTCACGTGCCCAACGATCTTTTGAGCGGACAGGGGCAGTTCCGGGTCCGGCTGATGGAGGATTGAGCCGGCGGCCAACAGGGAAGGCGGGTAGAGCGCGCATGATGAAGCCAAACAAACACAACACCTTTTCGGCGGGCGCCAGCCGCCGCGTCTGCGCATTCCTGCTACTGCTGGCGGGACTGTCCACGGCCTGTTTCGGCAACCTGCTGACAAACGGCACGTTTGATGCGGACACGTCGAATTGGACCGTTATTGGCGATTCTGGGAGAGAAGGCTGGGCGGGTGAATCCGGCGCGGGGATGGCGTTCTACGGATGGGTAAATGGCGGGTCGGGCCGTTTTGAACAGCACTTGTTGTGCGGAACGAACAGGCGGCATTATTTTCGCATACGGGGTCTTCGTGAGGCCAACTTTGACAGTGGCTGGGTCCGCATGACGCTGAATTATTACACGGGGGACACCTGGGTGGCCGATGGAACCTATACCAATACGGGGGTCAACCTGTCCTCCGCGGGAAGCTGGACGACCTATGAGGTGAGTGGAGCTCCGACCCCATTAAGCGGAAAAGTGCAGGTGAAGGTTGAGTTCGCGGGATCGCTCAACACCGGCGGGAGCCAGGCGTTTAAATTTGACTGGGCGATGCTGTATGACCGGACCCTCAACTACCAGCCGGGCGAGGTGGTGGAGGAGTTTTCCTACGACCCAGGCTACGAAAACAGCTTGAATAACAAGGATCGCGGCGGAGGCTTCACCAACAATTGGGTGGAGAGCAACAGCGGTTCTTTTGTGGTGCTCGATGGAAGCTTTGCGACAGTCACAGGCTATCCCCCACCCCACGGCAATAAGGTTCGGGTCTATCCCCCAGACAACGAAAGCCGCACCGCGCGACGGAATTTCGCAGGGATCAACTCCGGAAAAATCTATGCGGCGTGCCTGATGAATACCACCTGGAATGGCGCCAACAAGTGGGCCGGCATGTCCTTGATGCAAGGCGCCACGGAGGCCGCATTTTTTGGCGAGGTGAATGCCGCCGATCAAACACTGGGAATTACAGTGACCAATGGCACGATCACATCGGGGTACACCTTGACAGCGGGCGCCGGGCAAGACTATCTGCTGTTCGCCCTGTATGACTTTTCCACGCGCGAATTCAAGACGAAGGCCTATTACAAGACCGATTCCATTCCCGCCAGCGAGCCCGCATCGTGGGATGCCACGATGGTGCTGGGCGCCGGCGCCATCACGCTGATTGACGGCATTCGCATCGGCGCGGGCGCCAGCTCGGGCACCCCCGGCGACACGTTCTTCGACGAAATCCGCGTGGCGCGAACCTGGAAAGAACTGCTGAATCATCCGGAGCCCTCCTGGGATGGCGCGGGAACCAGCGCCCATTGGAACGATGCGTCCAACTGGGTGGGCAACACCGTCCCGCTGGCCACTGACATGGTTACGTTCTATGACAGCCTGGATTCCGGCACCAACATTCATCTGAACGGAGACCGGACGGTGCAAGGCCTGCGCTTTAATGAACAGGCTGACACGGCATTAAATATTCGAAGCAACACGCTGGCCATTAACAGCGGAGGCCTGGCCGTCCACGCCAGCGCCGCCGGAGCACACGTCCTGGCCAGCGCCGTCGCGCTGGAGGCGGATCAGGATTGGACCAATGAGTCCACGGCGGCCCTGTCGGTGAACGGCGTGATCAGCGGCGGGCACTCGCTCACCAAATGCGGGGGTGGCACGCTGTCGCTGTCAGGCGCCAATACCTTCAGCGGCGGGCTGGTCATCAAGAACGGCAGGATCCATTCCTCCGCAAACGCCGCCTCTCTGGGTGCCGGCACGGTCACGCTCGGGGATTCCACCGGCAGTGCGGACGCCTCGATCTGGTTCAGCGGCTCATCGCGCACCCATGCCAACAGCCTGACGGTTGCATCGGGCAACTCCGGAACGATGGTCATCAGCAACTCCGCCAATGTGTCCATCGTGCTCAGTGGCGGGATGGCGCTGAACAAGGAGGTCTCCCTGATCACCAGCGGGGGTGGGTCCAGCGTGCTCAACATCAGCGGCGCCGTCTCGGGCGCCGGCGGCCTGCGGGTGGACTCGGGCGCCGGCTATGTCAATCTCTCGGGCAACAATTCCAGTTACTCCGGGCCAGTGTCCATTCAAACGGGCACGTTGCGCATGGGGAGCGCCAATGCGCTGAACGCCAATAACACGTTGAACATCATCGCTGGGGCTTCGCTGGACGTGCAGAGCAGTGTCACCATCGGTTTGGTGACCAATGCCGGTACGATAACCAAGGGCAACGCGGGCTCGGCGGTGCTGACGGTGAGCCCAGGGGCCGGCGCGTCGGGCACGCATTCCGGCGTTATTCAGAATCCGAGCGGGACGCTGGCGCTCACCAAAGCCGGGGC
>CAZFSE010000001.1:0-38105 GCA_964521805.1 uncultured Verrucomicrobiota bacterium | reverse complement strand
ATTCCGGCGTTATTCAGAATCCGAGCGGGACGCTGGCGCTCACCAAAGCCGGGGCAGGCACCTGGACACTAACCGGTGCGAGCACCTACAGCGGCAACACAACCGTGAGCGCGGGCACGCTGATTCAGAACGGAACCAACACCAGTTCGTCCGTGACGGTTTCCGCGGGCGCGCTGTTGCTGGGCGCGGGCGAGGTGGGCGCGCTGACGGTTTCCGGCACCGTCGGCCCCGGCGGCGCCAGCACCGCCTCGGTGGGCCGTTTGACCGTTTCCTCGCTGGCCATGAACAACGGCTCGGTTTTCCAGGTTCAACTGGGCGACTTCAACAATACAGCCGACCGGGATTGGATCAACAACACCGGCGGCGCGCCCTCCATCAGCGGCACAGCCACCGTGCAGGTCGACAGTGTTTTGCTTTCCAATTGGGACAACACGCAGTTCAGAAGCTGGAACCTCATCGTCGGCGGAGTCTCCTCCGCCGCCGGCTTTGCGCTGGATCAAACCACCCGGTGGAATGAAGGGAGTTTTCCCAAGGGCGCCCGCACCTTCAGCCTCTCCGCCGCAGGCGGCAATCTGGTGCTGGAGTTTGACCTCGCGCCAACAGCTCCGGCCGTGACCAATTACATGGTGCACGGATTCGCCAGCCAGCAGGTCTATGACGGACAAATCACCGGCGGTCAATTCAGTGTGACGATGCAGTTGTTCAATCCCGATGGCATCGAAAACACCAACACCATCAGCCCCTTCTTTTTGCCCAATTTTGACGTGTGGAACGCGGCGGGTGTCCAGATCCTGACGGACCAGGTCTTCTCGTCGCGCACCCACGTCGGCAACGGCCAGACCCTGTACGCCTCCAACGCCTCGCATGCGGGCTATTATCCCGGCTCACTGGGCTCGTATACCACCCGGGTCAGCGCGGTGAGTTCCAACGGCGTGGCGCTCGTCAACGCCGCGACCCTCAGCAATGGAGTTCCCATGGCCTTCACCGTGGAAGACGATGACACCGTGGCGCCGCTCTACAACGCCCCTTCCAATGTGCTTCGCAATGGCGGCTTCGAGCGCAATGGCCAATACTGGAACACGAATTGGTGGGGCACCGCCTGGTTCTCGCCCGAAGCCGCCGAGGTGGGCAATTTCGGCGCGTACATTTGGAACTCCGAAAGTGGGGTTCAGCAATGGGTTCCCATGGACGCCGGCACGCAATACACGCTGAGCGTGCGGGCCAGAAAGTCGGGTTCCGTGACCCTGCCCATGCGCATCAAGCAGGAGTGCTATGGCGCCGGCGGGGCCTTGTTATCGTTCAGCGAGCAGGATATGCAACCCACGCTGACCACCAACTGGCAAACCTTCGCCCTCGTCTTTACTTCTGCCGCGGGGACGCTGTCCAACAGGATTTCCCTGTTCACCTGGGGCGTTGGCGGATCAGGATTCACCTATCTCGACAATGCCTTCCTCCAAAAAGGCCCCATCCGCGAGGAGGCCTTGCGGATACAAATTGGCGCGACCAATTATTACCAGGCGGACACGACCACCAACGGGATGGTCGTGCTCAACGATGGTGATTTGCGCGCGGTGACATCGGACAATCCCCTGCGCATCTTCTTGCACGGGCATGATGCCGGCAGTGGACTGAGCCGGGGCACAACCGACAACAGCACCCAAATGAATCTGGACATCGGCACGTGGCTCACCGACAACGCGAGCGCCTATTGGAGTGCGGAAAGCTCGGCCTATTCCAGCACCTTCAACCCAGGGACTTCCAATGCCTGGCGCTGGACTTCGTTCTCCGCGGCGGATGTGGACGCCCTCTTCGCCACAAACCGCGTGCGGATTTCCATCCCCGACGCGGATGCGGACCGTCCGGGCGACCAGCAGTGGCTGACAAACCATCAGGCCGGCTATCTGCACATCCAGGACGATGACAGCGGATATCCCATTGCGGCATGGACCAACTTGCTCCCGAACGGCGGCTTCGATGCCAATGGCTCGGGCTGGACGATCTATGGCTGGGGCGCGGAGGTCGCTTCCATGGGATTTGACGACTGGGCCGCGGAAGACGGAAACTGGGGGCTCTATTTCCGCGAAGACTGCCAGCGGGGGATTTATCGGGATGTCGCGGCGGGCCCCGGTCAAGTGTACACCCTGACCATACGGGCGAAGAAACAGCCCGGTTTTTCAGTCGGCTCATGCTATATCAAGATCGAATGCTTTAATGCCGCCTTCGGCAATCTGCTCAACCTGGAATATAATTTCAATGCCCTGCTGACCACGGAATGGAAGACCTTCAGCACCACCGTCACCTCCCCGGTCAATACGGCCTGGGCCAGAGCGACGATCGGATCGTGGAACAACCCCGTCACGGGAACCGACTATGTGATGATGGACAATGCCAACCTGTCCCGGGATGCGGCGCCCATGAAGGTGTCCATTGGCGGCATGGCCTATGCGCCCAGCGTGTTCACCACCAATGCCAAGTTTACGATCAGCTCCGCGGACCTGGAGGAGGTTTCCCCCTTAAACCCCTTGCGCCTGGCCTTCGGTATCTACGATATTGGCAGTGGCTTGAGCCGGGGCTCAAACGATGCCGCCACGCAACTATCGGTGAGCATCGGTTCGCTCTTCACCAACAACACCGCCGGCTACCAGGAGCACGAAAGCTCGCCGTATGCCCACACCTTATCCGGCGGCGCCACCAGCGTTTGGATGTGGACCAGCCTCTCCGAGGCGCAACAGGAGGCGCTAATGGATGCCCGCACAAACGCCGTCCGGGTCAGCATCCATGACGCGGACAGCGACCGCTCGAATGACCGACTGGCTTCCTCGAATCACTTGATGGGGTATCTGATCGTGACCTCCCCTCCGTGGAAGGTGATTTATGACGGGTTCGGGAAAACCGCCGGAACGTGGCTGTACAATCAGGATGGAGGAACCGGCTGGGGAACCAACCTCTGGGCCTGCGGAAATGACAACCTGCAGGCCTATGAAGGCGGAAGCATGCCATCGAACTCATGGAGCTATGCTCGCTACAAAGGCAACAAACTCAGACTGGATGCCACCGAGAATGGCTCCATCCGGCAGGCCACCAGAAAGTTTGACTCCCCCTTCACCACCGGGGTTGTCTATGCCTCCTGGATTCAGAACTTTGATCATGCGGCCGGCGCCAATCGAAGCTATGCCGGCCTCTATCTGATGTCCAACAACACAGAGCTGGCCTTCGCCGGGAAGACGCCGGGAACAACCGTCGCCGGCCTCTACTGGGCGGTGGGCGCCCCCGACACCAATTCCGCCCATGAAGTCCTCAATGGCGCCGGGAATGATTATGTCTTTGTGCTCCGCTACGATTTCTCGAGTCGCTCCCTCAGCCTGAATGTCTATGGGCCGGATGAAGTGGTCGGCGAAGAGCCCAAGGGGTACTGGGATGTGACCAATACCCTGGCCCCCGGCTCCATTAAAACCATCACGGGCATTCGCCTCAAGGGCGGCATTGACAGCGACAACATGAACAACATCGGCTATGTCTATTTTGATGAGGTGCGCGTCGGCACCAATTGGTTTGAAGTGGCCCGGCGGTATGGAGAAACGCACCGCCCACAATTGGAAGACGGCCCCCGCCCCCAATTAATCTATGTGGGAACCAACTACACGGTCGGGGCCACCAACAACCTGATCATCACGGATGGAGAATTGGCCAGCCTGGCCGATCCGCTGGACTTTGCCGTCATGTGGTCCAGTCCCTCCGGTGTGTTCATGACCAACAACAACAAATCCTTCAACATCGGATCGCGCGCGGGGCGCGTGTCCCCCAACTGGGATCCCGTGACGAGGGCCAGCGCGGGCGTGGAAGTTCCGCTGGGAATGGACCGGTGCTTCACGAATTTTGTGGGCTGTAATGGCGCCTTGTCCGTGACCACGTATGTCCATGGCGCCTTCAGCATCACCAACACCGCCTGGGATGACACGTATTTCATCACCACCAGCGCGGAAACCGATCCACCGGCCACCAATACCGGCGGGTATCTCACAGCACCCAATGGGGCCAACGAGATCCCCTTCCGCAGGGCCATCACGATCAACAGCAACCTGCAGTTCTATGTCACGGACGACGATAGTGTGGGGCCGACCGTGACGGCGATTCGCGTGGTGGGCACCGGCGGGGCGCTGGACCAGTATGACCGGTTGATCTTCTTTGACTTCGGAGGGGAAACGCTGGACACCAATGCGACGTTTGTGGCGGACCGGCTGGAGTGCGGGCCGGTCTATGTCAGCGCCAACTCGGTGCTGGATACAGCGGGCAATCCTGGGCGTGCGGTGCGCAGTGCGGGTGGATGGGGCCCGACCAGCAAGTATTGGTCTGTGACCGTGGAGGTTAATGCGGGATGGGCCTTGCTGGTGACCAATATGGTCTTTGATTATCAGGCGACAGCCTCTTCAGGCCCCAATTATTGGGAATTGCGATGCAGTGCGGACAACTATGCTTCCGTGCTGGCCTCTTCGGCCTTGATCAATGATGGCGGCAACTGGCGAACCAACCAGGCGTCCGTCTCCATGAGCGCGTTGACCCTCACCAACGAATTCCGTTTCTATGGCGGCGGGGGCGGCGGGGGCAGTTGGTACTTGGACAACATCAAATTCCTGGGCCATCTGCAGTCCCAGCCGGGCGCGGGATTTGTCTCCGATTCTGATGTGGCCCATGGGCTGTGGACCATCACGGGCCTGGTGCAGGATGCCTTCAGCGGCGTCTATGCCGTGGGCCATCCGCTGGGCCCCCGGTACAGCCTGTTCTCGCCGGAAGGCGTTCAACTGCTGACCAACAAGGCCTTCACCACGGGCCCTGCGGTGAGCGGCGCCGGCAAGACCCCGACTGCGCTGGCTGATGTCCTGCCGGCACTTCCGCAGGAGAGCATCACGCTGGGGGTCTATACCGGCTATTTGTACGTTACGGATCATGATGTGGACCGGATTGGCGATTCCCTCTCCATCACACAGAAGTTTGTGTTCACGGTGGTGGATGACGATGACGAAACACCCCGGGCCGGGACCATCTTCCAGGGGATGACGGGCCTGTCCTCCGTGCCGCATCTGCATGGCGCGATGGTGGTGTTCAACGGCACCAACCTGGTGTCGGCGGCGGGCAACCGGAGCAACCGCACCTGGTCCGTGACGGACCGCATGATGGTCAATGCCGCCACCACCAATGTGGACCTGCACTTCAATCTCTTCGACCAAAGCGGCTATTATGTGAGCTCGCTGGCGGGCGCGTCCAACTTGCTTGTTACGATCGCCAATTTTGTGACGAATAATTACGACAAGTTCAACGCGGATCGCAGTACGATCAACACGGTCAACAATCCAGCGGCCACCAGCGTCTGGACCTTCTCCAGCTTCACGGACGAACAGATGCATTCCCTGATGGAGACCACCAGCCGCGTAACGGTCAGCGCCACCGACATGGACAACGACCGGGTGAATGACCAGCGGGCGTTCACGGACAAATTCATGGGCCATATTCTGTGGCGAGACAATGATCCGTTCGGGCCAGCCTTGCAGACCCTGCGAAACACCAATGCATCCTTGAATATCTGGCTGGGCGGAACGGGTTTGCTGGCGGACGCAACCAGCTTGTGGATGCCGCCTGTGCCGCAGACCAACATCGTCAGCTCGAATCAGCGCTTTGAAGTCACCGATGGCCAATTGGCCGCGGTATCGCCGTCCAACATGGCTCAATTCCGCTTCCAAGCCTACGATGTCGGCGATGATAACATCCTGGGCTTGCAGAGGGGCGCCACCTTCACCACGGAATCCAGCGGACGCACCCTGACCAACACGCACATGAGCGTGGGGACGGCGATCATGAGCAACACGGCGAATTACATGGAGTCCACGGCCTGGAGTTCTCCCTATGAGCATACCAAGGGCGCGTTGCGCAACCCGACCAGCACCTGGGTGTATACGTCCTTTTCCTACACCCAGGTCGGTCAGTTGTTGTCCTCCGGCCCCTTGCAGAGCAACAAGGTCATGCTCCATGCCTACGATGCGGACAACGACCGTAACTTCGATCAGGCCCGGACCGAGCTGGAAGCCGGCTGGCTGGTAGTCAGCGATGACGACGTTGCGCCTCCTTTGGTTGCGGAAGGCGTCAATCTGCTCCTGAATCCCGGGTTTGAGACGGGGACCGGCGATGATGCCGACAACTGGTGGCGGTATGAAAATGCGGGGCGCAATGATTGGGCGGCGCGCAACGGAAGCTATGGCATGGCCTGGTGGTCCTGGGCGGCGGCGTGGTACGGCGGCTTTGGGCAGGATGTCAGCGTCCCGGTGTCGCCCGGCCAGCCGGTCACCTTCACCATTTGGGGACGGGCGGAAACAGGATTTGTTTCCACCGCCCAGGAAGCCTTTATCAAGATGGAGTTCTGGTCTGACAGCGCCATGAGCTATGCCGTGACCAGCCATGTCTATCATCAACTGGTTGGAAATTACGAGAAATGGAGCCTATATCGTGTGACCCACACCAACGAAGTGGCCGGCATTTCAGAGGTCAAGGTGGTTGTGGGCAGTGGCCATTGGGTGGGATACGATCATGCCACCGTCCATTGGGATGACGCGAGCTTGTTCCTTGGATCTCCGCCATTGCGGCTTTTGATTGGAGATGAGGAGCGGCATCCAGTTGAAGGCGAAGGAACCAACGCGGTCTTTGAAATCACCGACCAGGACCTGGCGAATCTGGGGCCTGCGAACATCCTGAATAATCGCGGGTTCGAACTTGGATTGAGCGGCTATACCTCCTGGGGGAATCTGGTCAACAGCGGCGGGGCGGCGGAAACGGGAACCAATGGCCTGGCCTTTGCCAGCGCGGCCAGCACGGACGGCGGATGCTTCCAGGATCATCCGGGGCTTCCAGGCACGAATTACACGGTCACCATTCGCGCCCGCAAGCAGGCGAACTACAGCGCGGAAACCATTCTCAAGGTGGAGTTCAAGGATGCCGGCTTTGGTGACGTGGGCGGAGCCGTTGAAGTGAACCTCAAGAATTCCCTGGAGGCGGATTGGAAGACGTTCTCGGTTTCGGGCACGGCGCCCGCCGGGACCGCCTATGTCCGCGCCACGCTGTTTGTGTATGATCCCACCGGCGGGGCGGATCCCAAGGAAGTTCACTTCGACAACATGGTCTTGAAGGAAACCGCCAGACATCCACTGCGGCTGATCTTTGGCGCGTATGACGCAGACAGCGGGCTCTCCCGCGGCACCACGGATGCCTCCGTGCAGATGAACATCACGGTGCAGAATGTGACCACCAACAATGTGGCGGACTTTGACGAGGCCTCCAGTTCGCCGGCGGCCCTGACCCGGAGTGCCACCGCGTACAGCACCTGGACGCTGGGAGCCGGCATGAATGGCGCCGCGATCAATGACTTGATGGCCGGGGGCGACAACCGGGTGTCCGCCACCCTGTTTGACGCCGACAACGACCGGCCCAATGACCGGCTGTCCGCCGCGGGCAGGCAGTTTGGTTTTATCCGCGTGGCGGACAATGACACCAATGCCCCCGTGGCGCGGGATCTCCGGCTCAAGAATGGCCAGCCGCTCACCGATGGCGACATTCGCTTCGGCCTCTATTTTATGAGTCTGTACATGGAGGACTTCAGCGGGGTGAATACAGCCAACTCGGGTGACTATTGGATGCCCAATTACAGCCTGATCAATCCGTCCGGCAAGACCGTGCATACGGAAGTGGCCTGGACCTACCTGGACAAGCTCCCGGGCAGTAACGTGTGGGCCGCGGGCCGCGCCGCTCCGGGGGTGGACTATGACGATGTCATTACGGGCCACTATGCCATCGTCTGGTCCGCCCAGGATCTGGACGCGGACCGGCCCAACGACCGGATGGAGGCCATCCACAGCACAAACTTCCTGAACTCCACCGGCGTCTTTTTGGTGCTGGATGATGACATCATCAGCCCCACGGCCCCTTCCAACATCGTCTTGACGCCTATCTACTGGACTAATGTGAACAGCTTTGTGCTGACGTTTGATCCGGCCACGGATGCGTCCGGCGTTTTTGAGTACCGCGTGTCCACCAATGCAATGGCGCCTTCCGCCGTCACGGATGGCTGGCGGTTGCCGGCGCTGTATGTGACGAACATCACGGGGCTGGGCGTCAGCAATACGAGCTTTGAAGTGGGCGCCGCTGAACTGGCCATCCCGGGCAATCCCGCGCAAGAAAACGGCTGGCGTAGCTTCTCCTCGCCGGGCGGCTATCTCTGGTATGCGGATGACGGCGGCGCGCAGGACGGGGTGCTGGCCTCACGGCATATCATTAATGATGGAACGCTTGGGGATGGATCGTACCGATACACCCTGTGCTCCCAGGACATCTTCCTGGGCAATTCCAACCGGCTTCCGCCCAGGGTGATTTGCTCCGGCTGGTTCAAGGGCAACATGTCCCATGTGGGCTTCGCCGGGATTCAAGGCACGGCCTTCATCAAGGCCGAGGGGTTCGATATGGAATCCAACCGCGTCTGGATCGTGGACAATGAATGGGATAACGCCCATCTGGCCGGGATCAATGCCACCACCTGGACCCAGTCGGTTCTGGCCATCACCAATGCCACGGCCAGCACGGAGTTCATCCGCCTGTCATCGGGAGTCAGCGCACGAGGCTCCCGCCTGGCGCTAACCGGATGGTGGGACAACGTGACCATGAACGTCGGGTTCGTGGAGATTGGCGGCGTCACCTATACCAATGCCCCCAATGGCATCACCACCAACTGGTTCTTTGCCGTGGATGATGACAACGACCGGCCCAATGACCGCCTGATGAGCCCCAGCACCAACTTCATCATCATGTTTGATGGGGTCCCTCCGCCGCAGATTACCGGGATCAGCGCGGAACCAGGAGCGATGGACGATGCCACGGAAATTGATATGAGCTGGACGCCGCCCGCCAACGGCGGAGGAAACGGCAGTGATCCGCTGTCGCCCTGGCGGGCCTATAAGATCTACTATACGGATGACGGATCTGTGCCGACCAGCAACAGCGCATGCTTCTCCGTCGCCAGCCATCCGGAACTCGGCAACCGCCTAACCGCCGCCACAACCCTCAGCAACTTCGTATTTGGCGTGGAATATATTCTGGCCATTGCCGGCACCGATGTGGCGGGCAATGAAGGTCCGATGTCGAACCCCACCAATGTATTGCTGGCGGGTTTCTTTGTGACTCAGGGCTTGGCCGAAGTGGAAGGAACCGTGGGGCGCGCCGACATCGCCTGGACCGCCAGCGAGGGACGAGAATATGACCTGCTCTACACGGACGCCGCGACTTTCTCCGATGCGTTAAGCAACCGCTGGAAGCTGGCGCAAAGAGGAATGACCAGCAAGCTGAGCGACACCGGCGACGTGGCCTCCGGCCGCGCGCCGCCGCTGAATCTGGGCGACAACATGCGCTTCTATCGCGCGGCGCAAAAAGACCGGTGGACCACCAATGTTTCGCTCCGCATTGCCAGCGAGGAAGTCTATGTGCTGAAACCTGTCAACCTGTCTCCCGGCAACAATTGGGTAGCCTTTCCCGGCATCCCGGATGACTGCACGGTGGCCCAGGTCTTTGGGCATCACCTCCCTTCCGGCAATTTTATCACGGAAGGCACTCAGATTTCCTGGTTTGACCGGGGCGCCCAGGCGGGCGCCGCCGCCACCCAGATGGTCTGGCTGTCCAGCTCGCCGTTGCGATGGCAAACGCTGGACAATTCAGACGCCGACCAGCTCCTGGTGCCGTTAAACCAGGGGATGCTCGTGACCATTCCCTCAAACCTGCCCGCGCAAAAAGCGCTCCTGATCGGAAGAGTCCCAACAAACACCATGATGCAGATCATCAAAGGTGGAACGCAAAAAAGCCCCTCCTACAACTTTGTCAGCTTCGGCCTTCCCGTGGCATCCCATCCGTCCAATATGAACCTGCTGGCCTCCGGCTTCAAGGGAGGCGCACGTCCGAATCACTCAGATCTTCTGTTCAAATTCGACCGAATCCATCAGCAAATATCCGGCGCCGGAATTTGGTATAAAACCAATGATGCCACCTGGAGAGTGGCCACCGATCCCAACGGAGCGGTTGTCACAACCCCGTACTTCAAGCCGGATGACGGCATCCTCATCCTCTCGTCCCACACCAATGACTGGGCATGGACCAATCGCATCCTGTATACCGCGCCAACGCGGTATATGTCTCCCTGAACAGACAGCCTTCGAGCCTTCTTGGCACATCCGCCAGCCAGCCGTCCGTGCACCATGAACGTCTGGCTGGCGCAGAGTGAATTCATGTGCTTTTCAGAGCCTCCCCGTGTATTCTGCCCTCATGAATCGCACATCAGAAAGCAAAGGCTCTGTCCGAAGGCAGGCGCTCCAGTGGACGTGCACGGCCTGCCTGGGCGCCCTCCTGCTGGCGGGCGGATGCGCAACAGCGGGCAAACCCAAACCCGTCGAAGAGGCCGTGTGGATGGGGCAAGCCTTTGCACAGTCGCGCGGCGATGTGACGGTCTGGATCGCCCTTCCAGGCAACCAACCCACCCTCGAGCATTTGGGGCTCCCCCTGCAAAAAGCAGGCATTCAGCCGCTCTGGCTAAGGGTGGAGAACCGCTCCAAACAGCCCTACTGGCTGTTGCCGGCGTATACCGACCCCGCCTATTATTCCTCCGCGGAAGTTGCGCGCAACTTTCGCGGCGCCTTTTCGTCGGAACAGGAACGGCGGCGGCAATGGATCCGGGTCGAGGAAGTGGGCTTCGATCACTACATCCCGCCCAACAGCGACCAAAACGGATTCCTGTATACGGCGCCCGTGGAGGGCAGCCGGCTCTTCTCGGTCGCCCTCTTGAGCACCGGAAGCCTGCAACGCTTCGATTTTTTTGTGCCCACGGAACGCCTGCAGGCCGACTACCGCCGGCAAGCGGCGGCGTGGTGGCAGGAGGCCACCAACACCGCGCAAGACGGTGAGGCCAGCATCCAGGATCTCGACCGCCTGCGCCACACCCTGAAAGCCTTGCCCTCGCATACCCGCAACGCCGCCTCCACGTCCGCCGGCGATCCTCTCAACTTTTTTGTCGTCGCTCCCTGGGACATCCTGTTTCCGGCCCTGATCTCGTCGGGCTGGGATGAAACCGAAGGGCTGAATCTCCAGACCGCCTTTCGGACCACCCAGGCCTTCCTTCTTCAGTCAAGCTACCGCCATTCGCCGGTCAGTCCGCTGTATGTGCTGAACCGCCGGCAGGATGCCGCCTTTCAAAAAATCCGTTCCACGATCAACGCCAGAAACCACCTCCGCCTCTGGCGGTTGCCCGTGAGCTATCGGGGCCAGCCGGTGTGGGCCGGCCAAATCAGCCGCGACATCGGCGTTCGCACCACCACCCGCACCCCCTGGCTGACCACCCACGAAATTGATCCCGATGTGGATGGCGCCCGGTGGGCCCTGGCCCAGGATTTGATCAAGGCGCAAGCCGTCTCGCAGATCGGATTTGTCGAAGGGGGAACCCTCGCAACGCCGCTGGCCCCCCTTCGGAACCTGACGGGCGATCCCTACTTTACAGACGGTCTGCGCGCAGTTTTTATCCTTTCTAAAGAGCCTTTGGGCGCCGATGAAATTGAATTCCTGCCCTGGGCCTGTCCACCGCGCGGAGGCCTCAGCCAGCCGGGCGACCATCTCAAACCGCTTGATGCACAAGACCGGACGGGGACAGAGCCGTAAGCCGGCCCGATCACCGCTCCATACGCACCCGCCCCCATAAAGATGGCCAGGCAAAGCCCAATGTGAAATCGGCTCACCGCATGAAAGCCGCCTCCCCGGCGCATCCCTTCAGACCAATCCCGCAGGCCCTCTGGAGTGGAATGTCCGCGCTGTCAAGGACGCCGGCCATGCTTGTCCCGGCATTCTGCTCAGGTCGGCTTGTCGCCGCGGGCCATGACCACCTTGCCGGTGCGGACCAGCTCCACCACCTTGAATTTCTTGAGAAGCCGGATCATCGCATCAAGCTTGTCGCTGTTGCCGGTGATCTGCAGAATGATGGAACTTTCCGTCAGGTCCACCGTCTTGGCGCCAAAGTGATCGGCAATCTGCAGAGCCTCGGTGCGGGTATCCGAGCCGATCGCCACCTTGATCAGCGCCAGCTCCTTGATCACCGCATCCTCGTCGGTATGGTCGATGCACTGCAGGACATCCACCAGCTTCTGGACCTGCTTGATGATCTGGTCGAGCATGTTGGTTTCGCCGATCGTGGTGATCGTCATCCGGGAGAAATTTCCATCCACGGAGGGGGACACCACCAGGGAGTCAATATTGAAGCCGCGCCGGGCAAACACCTGGGCGATCCGCGCCAGGACCCCGGGCTTGTTGGCCACATAAACACTTAAGGTATTCGTCGTGAGTGTATTGTTTTGCATGGGTTTTCCCTCTTACATGAGTTGATTATGTTGACCCCGTCGGTTTTTCCACTTTGTGCTTCGGCGCCTCGGTCAGCATGTCCTCGAGCGGACGCCCCGCCGGCACCATCGGGAACACGTTGTCCTCCTTCTCGACCTCGACATCCACGATGCAGGGGCCGTCCTTGTGCGCCAGCGCTCTGGACACGATCTTGCGAATATCCGCCGCCCGCTTCAGCCGCAGGCCCAGCGCCCCTTCATAGGCGTCCGCCAGTTTGGCGAAGTCCGGATTGCCCTCCAGATCCACGCCGCTCTTGCGGTCATCATAGAACATGGTCTGCCATTGCCGCACCATCCCCAGGTAATGATTGTTGAGGATGAAGACCTTGATCGGCAGTTTCTGGATGCAGGCCGTCGCCAGCTCGCTCATGGTCATCTGGAAGCCGCCATCGCCCACAAACGCCACGACCAGATCCTTGGGCCGCCCGCACTGCGCGCCAATGGCCGCCGGCAGGGCATACCCCATCGTCCCCGCCCCGCCGGAGCTCAGCCAGTTGTTCCGGTGATCCGTCTTGTAAAACTGCGCGGCCCACATCTGATGCTGGCCGACGTCCGTCACGACCACCGCCTTGCCTTCCGTCATCTCATAGATCACGTCAATGACATGTTGCATCTTGAGCCCGCCCTGCTTCTTGTAGCTCAGCGGAAAGCGCTTCTTGTAGCCATTGAGCTTCTCAATCCATTCGCTGGTGTTCAGCCGGGAGACGTGCTTGTTCAGCTCCTCAACCACCAGGCGCGCGTCGCCAATGACATGCAGGTCGGGCACCACCATCTTGCCGATCTCCGCCGGATCCACATCAATATGAATCTTGACGGCCTTCTTGCAGAACTGCTTCGGGTCGCCCAAGATCCGGTCATCATACCGCGAGCCGATGGACAGGATCAAATCGCACTCGACCACCGCCTTGTTGGCGTAGGCGGTGCCATGCATCCCCAGCATGCCCAGCGAGAGCGGGTGCGTCTCGGGAAAGACGCCCTTGCCCAGCAGGGTATTCGTGACCGGCGCATTCAGCTTCTCCGCCAGCTCCTTGACCGCCGCGCCCGCGTCGGCGATCAGCGCGCCATGCCCGGCCAGCAGGACCGGGCGTGTGGACTTGCTCAACGCCTCGGCGATGCTGTGAATGGCCTCGCTGTCAATCTTGTCCGGATACGGCTTGTAGCCCGGCAGGTCCATCTCCGCAAACAGGTCCACCGTGCAGGGCCCGGCGCTGATGTTCTTGGGAATATCAATCAACACCGGCCCCGGACGCCCGGTCGTCGCAATGTGATACGCCTCCCTCGTGATGCGCGGGATGTCGTTGGTGTTCTTGATCAGATAGCTGTGCTTCACCACCGGCATCGTGATGTCGAAAATGTCCGCCTCCTGAAAGGCGTCCTTCCCCAGCATCCAGGAAACCGACTGCGCGGTAATCACGATCATCGGAATCGAATCCATGTGCGCGGTCATGATGCCCGTGATCGTATTCGTCGCGCCCGGACCGCTCGTCACCAAGGCCACCGCCGGTTTTCCGGTCGCCCGCGCATAGCCATCTGCCATATGTGCCGCACCCTGCTCATGTCGAACCAAGACGAACTTGATCTTTGTGTTAGTTGTGATCAAAGCATCGAAAATAGGAATTGCTGAACCGCCTGGAAGACCAAACATGTACTCAATTCCTTCCGTTTCCAAGCACTTTATCAACGCCTGTGCACCATCCATCTGATTTTTATTCATTTTTTAGTCCTTCCATATGATTAAATACGAATATTTGAAGTAATATCTGTTAATAATGAAAAAATGCAAGGCATTTTTTCATCTTTTTTTTACAAAATGAAACATTTTACAAAAATATTGAACGTTTTGTGCATTTATTACATAAAAAGAGATAACAATTTTATATTTGTTGACAATTATTTGCACGCTTATTTGGTTTTAATATGGAAAATTGATGACAGGCGAGAAAGCGGGAAGTGGCCACGTTTTTTCTTCCTGTAAGTGGGCATGGCGGACCCAGCCTTAAACACCCCGGCACAAGGCCGGGGGATTCGGATGTAGAGCCGCAGGCTGGCTCCCATCACGCCCATCTCCAAGTCCCAGAATTCAACCCGTTTTGTTGCGGAACTGCCGCGCTGGGTCTTTTATGGCCACCATCTGGGTGCTTTTTGAAAAACGCATAAGCCGTGAAAATAGGCTTAACGCAGACAAATCATCGTGGTATTTTTCCTTGTATTGCGCTTTCCGCGATCAGGAGGACGGCCATGAGAATTGCGAGCTTTTTGTGTGCGCTGTTGTTGGTTGGGTCTGTTCGAGCGTCTGTCATCTATAACGATTCCACCGGTGATATTGACCCTGGAATCGCCACAGGCAACGGCACGCTGGATATTCTCAGCATGGAAGTCTCGCATACCGAATTGAACATCCTCCTTTCCCTTACAGTAAACGGCAATGTCGGCACCACTGACTGGGGCAAGTTTATGATCGGCATCGCGACCGGCGGCTCCGGCACAACGGCTGGAAACGGCTGGGGACGCCCCATCAATCTGGATTCGCCCATTGGCGGCATGGATTTCTGGATCGGTTCGTGGGTGGATGGAGGAAGCGGCGCGCAGTTGTGGAGCTACAATAGCGGCACAACAAGCTGGGATGGCCCCGGAGCCTTGGCGAACTTCGGATTCACCGCCGGCGCTCAAAGTGTCCTGAACTACACGGTTTCGCGAGCGGCCCTGGGGCTTACAGGAAACGATGCATTCTACTTTGAAGTATATTCATCGGGCGGAGGTGTCGGCGACTCCGCGATTGATGCGCTGTCAAATCCCAATGTCAGCGTTACCGATTGGGGTCAGGCGTACACCTCCGACATGTCTTCCGGCCTCAGCCTGTACTCTATTCCTGAACCGTCCGCGGTGGCGTTGCTGGGCATCGGGGCGCTGATGGCGCTCAGTTTGCGACGGCGCCGGCGGCGATCATAGCCTCGCCACCCATCGCATGAGACAAAGGAAACGAGGGCTCTTCATTCTTCTCACGGCAGGCCTGCCGTTGTTCGCCGTTCTGGTTATTGAAATCATCCTGCGCCTCTTCGGCTACGGCGGTTATCCGCCCTTTCTGCGCGAATCCGGCCGATTGCCGTCAGGGGACATGCTCTGCCTGGTTGACCCCACCGCATCAAAGCCGTATTTCTTCGCCAACCCCAAACGCCCGGGATACGCGGACCAAACCACGTTTGTCATGCCCAAGCCGCCGGATACGGTGCGCATCTTTCTGGTGGGCGAGTCGGCCGCCAAGGGCTATCCACAGCCCCGCAATCTTGCGATGTCGGCCTTTTTGCAGGAACGGCTGAAGGAGGCCTGGCCGCAACGGAACGTCGAAGTCATCAATCTGGGCATCACGGCGGTGGCGAGCTTCCCGCTGATCTACATGGTGCGGGATGCGTTGCGCTTCGATCCAGACCTTTTCATCTTTTATGCTGGCAACAACGAGTTCTTCGGCGCCTACGGGACCGCTTCCCTGAACGCCGCAGGCACCCTGCCCCCTCGCGCCTTGCGGGTTCTGCGCGCGTTGCACGGGCTCGCCCTTGTGCAGGCGCTCGGCGAATGGCGCTACCGGCGCGTGGAAGAGAATCGAACGCTGATGGAAGAAATGATCGGACGTGCGGTGATCCCTGCAGGTTCGCCCTTGCGCAAAGCCGCCGCACGGAATCTGTCGGCCAGCCTGGAGGCCATGCTGGCCGATGTAAAATCCGCCGGCGTCCCCGCCCTCGTGTGTACAACCGCCGCCAATGAAGCGGGACTCGCGCCCCTGGGGGACGATGAGGCCGGCGAACCGGGCGCATCCGCACAGGAACATTTTCTTCGGGGCCGGACGCTGGCCAAGGCCGGCGACCGCGAAGGGGCGCGGACCGCGTTTCTGGCCGCGCGCGATTTGGACACGATGCCGTGGCGGCCCACGTCTGCAACGGAACAGGCGATTCGCGAGACCGCGGAGCGAAACGGAGCCGTGCTCTGCGATGTCGCCGAGATTCTGCGGACGGAAAGTCCGGAAGGCGGCATCGGATGGGCGTTTGTGGATGACCATGTCCACCTGTCGGTGCGAGGGCAGGCCCGCGTGGCACAGGCCATGGTGGACGCCATGGCCTCCCTGCCCCCGCCACTGAACATTCCGCCAGGCTCGCTGGGGAATGGAGAGGATTGGCAGGCGCAAGCTCATCGCCTGGGCACAAATTTCTATGACGATTACCGCGTACACCATGTCTTGCGCGTGCTCTTTAGCGTCGGGTTCATGAAACGCAACAACCCGGAAGCCTGCGCGCGGCATGAGCAAGCGTGCCGTGATGCGGAGGCGCTCATGCCGCCCGCCGTGCTGAAAACGGCGCGCGAGTGGCAGACCATGCGCCCCCACGCGGGAGGATTGCGTCCGCTCACCGCCATGGCCGCCCGCGTGTTATTACGGGAGAACAAGACGCAAGAAGCCTTGCGGCTCTATGAAATAGCAGAACGGCAAGTGCCCCCCTACACGTCATGGTCCATCGAGTATGTCTATTTCACGCTGGCCTGCCGCGAGAGATTGACGGGCGGCTTGTCGGAGGCCGATCGGGCCGCCGCCGCGCGCGCGATTGCGCAGGGTGAATTTCTGCTGTCGCACGGTGACTCGAGAACCGGGCTTACGGAGCGCTACCTGGGCCGCCTGCACCAACTGCGCGGCGAGTGGGCCGAGGCCATTCCGTTTCTGCTGGCCGCGCGGCCGCGCATGAACGCCGAGGATCTTGTGGCCTGCGACCAGGCCTTGGTCCTGTCCTATAAAGAGACCGGTCAAACGGACAAGGCACTGGCCATTGCCGACGAGGGCGTTCAGATGAGTGGCCGCTTCGCGGATATTTATCGAAAAATGCGCGAGGAAATCCAACGAGAGGAGAATCGCCCGTCCAGGGGCGGAGCTCCAGCCTGCGTCAGGGGGCCTGGTCGGTAACGGCTCCCAGGCTCGCGGACTGCACCAGGCGGGCATACTTGGCCAACACCCCACGGATATACCGCGCCTTGGGGGCTTTCCAACGCGCCAAACGCTTCTGTAGTTCTTGCCTGGAGACCAAGAGCTCAATTTTTCGGCTCACGGCATCAATGGAAATGAGGTCGCCATTTTTGACAAGGGCCAGAGGCCCGCCCACCTGCGCCTCCGGGGTGATATGTCCGACCACAAAACCATGACTGCCCCCCGAGAATCGTCCGTCGGTAATCAACGCCACGTCGCCCCCCAGGCCCTTCCCCATGACCGCGGAGGTGGGCGAGAGCATTTCGCGCATGCCAGGGCCGCCCTGGGGGCCTTCATAGCGGATGACCACGACATGGCCTTTTTTGACTGTCCCTCCCAGAATGCTGGCCAGGGCCGCCTCTTCGGATTCAAACACAATCGCGCGTCCGGAGAAGCGTTCGCCCTCATGCCCCGAGATCTTGGCCACCGCGCCCTCCGGTGCCAGGTTCCCCCGCAGGATCACCAGGTGCCCGTCCTTCTTAATGGGATCGCGGAACGGACGGATCACCGTTTGCCGTTTGGGATAATCCTTCACGCCCCGCAGATTCTGCTGAAGCGTCTTGCCGGTCACGGTCAGACAGCCGCCGTGCAACAGTCCCTCCGCCAGCAGGCGCTTCATCAGCGGCGTCAGTCCGCCGATCCGCACCAGATCGGCCATGACATGCCGCCCGCTGGGTTTCAGATCGGCCAGCACCGGCACCCGCCGCCCGATGCGGGTAAAATCATCGAGCGAGAGCCGGACCCCCGCCGTATTCGCCATCGCCAGCAGATGGAGCACGGCATTGGTCGAACCGCCCAGGGCCATGACCACCGTAATGGCATTTTCAAAGGCCTCACGGGAGAGAATATCCGAGGGCCGGATGCCGCGCCGGATCAGCTGTAGCACGGCCGCGCCCGCGCGGCGGCAGTCAAGCGTCTTCGCGCGCGAGACGGCGGTCTGCGCGGAGCTGTTGGGCAGGCTCATGCCCAGCGCCTCGATGGCCGAGGCCATTGTATTGGCGGTATACATGCCCCCGCAGGAGCCAGGGCCGGGGATGGCGCATTGCTCGATCTCGGCCAGCTCGCGGCGGGAGATCCGCCCATTGGCCTGCGCCCCCACCGCCTCAAAGACGGAGACAATATCCACGTTCCGTCCGCGATGCCGCCCCGGCAGGATGGTGCCTCCGTAAACAAAGACCGCCGGGCGGTTGAGGCGGGCCATCGCCATCAGGCACCCGGGCATGTTCTTGTCGCACCCGCCGATCGCGACGAGCCCGTCAAACGCTTCGCATCCCGTCACGGTTTCGATCGAGTCGGCGATCACCTCGCGCGAGACCAGCGAGTACTTCATCCCCTCCGTGCCCATCGAAATGCCATCGGAGATCGTGATGGTGTTGAAGATCACCGCCTTGCCGCCGGCGGCATCCGCGCCGCGCGCGGCCTCGCGGGCGAGCGCGTCAATGTGCATGTTACAAGGCGTCACCATGCTCCATGTCGAGGCAATGCCCACCTGCGGCTTGCGCAGATCCGCGTTGCTGAACCCCACCGCATGCAACATCGCCCGGCTCGCGGCCCGCTCCACGCCTTCCGTCACCGCCTGGGAATACCGCCTCCCCGCCGCCTGCTTCCGCCTGCTCATGCCGCCTCCTTATTTTTCCAAGGGTTGGAACGTTTTTTCCAGAAAGTTTCCAATCCTTGGAACACTATACCGCATTTTTTCCAAGGGTTGGAAAAAATTTGAAAACCCACAAATCAGGGCTAAAGTAATTCCATGAAAAAAATACATCAAGCACACATCATAGGAGCAATCGCCATGGCCCTGATCACCCAAAGCGGAGCGGAGACCCTCAAATCCGGAAGCCCGGCGCCGGACTTCAAGAATCTTCCGGCGGTGGACGGCAAGACCTACAGCCTCGATTCCTTCAAGGAGAGTCCCGTGCTGGTGGTTTCGTTCACCTGCAATCATTGCCCGTATGCCAAGGCCTACGAGGATCGCTTCATCGCGCTGGCGAAGGCGTACCAGCCCAAGGGCGTGGCGTTCGTGGCCATCAATTCCAACGATGGGGAAAGTTACCCCGAGGACCGCTTTGATAAAATGCAGGAGCGCGCCGCGGAGAAGCAATTCCCCTTCCCGTATCTGCATGACGAAAGCCAGGACGTGGCCAAAGCCTATGGGGCGGTTTGCACGCCGCACCTGTTTGTCTTCAATGCGGAAAGAAAGCTCTCCTATGAGGGCCGCATCGACGACAACTGGAAGAAGCCGGAAGAGGTCAGCGCCCACGATCTGAAAAATGCGCTCGACGACCTGCTGGCGGGCCGCCCCGTTCGCGCCCCCAAAACCAGCCCGATGGGGTGCAGTATCAAGTGGAAAAATCCGTAAGAAAATTACGACAGAATTATTTGCGGCAGAATCATTTTGTTAGCGTCTTAAGCAAAACTGTCCGTTGATCAATGTTGATCCATTGGATTCGTTTCAATGGCGTATGGGTCAGAAGTTTCCAGAGGTGCGTTTCGTATCCTACAATATGCTGGCGCACAGCTGACAAATGCCAAGCCGTTTCTGTGTCCAGCATGCACATTTTGTGCAGGCCAACTACACGGTCGTCCATGACGACATCAATGGCGAAGGCACCAGAAGATGGACCTGCCAGAAAGTGTAAGAGAGCTTCCTTGTAGAGATGGACATCAAGAAATGCCCCCCAATCATTCAGCAGAGCACAAAGAGTATCCCTCAATCGTCTGCTCATCAGATCGTCCCCCTTCCAGGCAGACTCCACCAATTTGAAATCATTTCGATCCTCCCGACGAAGACGCGTTGACACAAATCGCGACTCGACTGAGGTGGAGCGGAAGTTTAGAAGTTTGCCATGGCCCAACCCCGCCAATAAAAGATAGTTGATGAATTGCTTCTGATGATTTCGGTTCAGCGTTTCAGCGGCCTTCAGCTCATACATGACCCCACCATTGACAAGCATGTCGCAGTAGTAGAGCTTGGAAAAATCTTGGAATACGGCACGAAGCGTAACCTCCCGATGAACCTCGAAACCGGCTGAACAACAGCGCTGAATCAAGGCCTCCTGATAAACCTCTTCATCGCAAAATCGGCTCAAGGCGTTATGGATGTCGAATGCATGACGCATCACGACTTTGTCCACAACATGGAACTGCTCCTGCTCAAAAAATTTAATCTGTGCACCGCATTCAATCGGCATGCTTCCTCCTGCTCCCATGATTCTGCCACAAATGATTCTGTCGTATAGGATCCTCAATGGCAAGAAATCCGGGTTCGTGCTTGAAATGGACCCCCGCATTCACTAACGTATCCCGCAGTTGCGCCCGTTCAGGACGGGCGCCACACTGTTTATGAGGATACTGATCATAGGAGCTGGGAACACCGGCCGCAATCTCGCCATCAAGTTCTGTGAAGAGCGGCATGACGTGGTGGTGGTGGATATTCATGAGGAGCCCCTCAAGGAGCTGTCGGCGCAGTTGGATGTGCAGACCTTCCTGGGCGAGGGCTCCAATCCCCGCCTGCTGGTGGAGGCGGGCCTGTCCAAATCCGACATGCTCGTCGCCGTCACGGACAGCGATGATGTCAACATCCTCGCCTGCGTCTTTGCCCGGTCCGCCGGCGTGGCCCACAAGATCGCCCGCGTTTCCAAGGCTGATTACATCCACCGCTCGCCCTTCGATCTCAGGGACATCGGAGTGGACCTCGTCATCAACCAGAAAGAGGAGTGCGCGCAGGACTTGGCCCATATTTTGAAGATGCCCGGCGCGGTGGAAACCGTGGACATGCTCGAAGGCCGCGTGCTGGCCGTCGGTCTCAAGGTGCACATGGACAGCCCCCTCCTGATGGGCCCGCTGAAAAGCTTCCCGGAGGCCAAGTGGCTGGACCTCATCCGCTTCATTGCCATCATCCGGGGCCGCGAGGTGCTGGCGCCGCGCGGGGAAACCCAGTTCATGATTGGCGATGACATTTATTTTGTGGGCAAGCCGGATGACGTGGCCCACTTCATGGCCTGGGCCTGGCCAGAACGGGCTGGCTTCCAGAAGATCATCATCGCCGGCGGGGGAAGCCTCGGAATCCACCTGGCCCAATTGCTGGAAAAGACCGATGCTCAAACCGTGATCATCGAGAAGGATGAGGACAAGGCCAATCAATGTTCCAGCATTCTCAACCGCACTCTGATTATCAAGGGGGATGCGCTCGACCAGGAGACGGTGGAGAACGTCGGGCTGGCGGATTCAACGGCCTATGTCGCCGTCACCGGCAACGATGAAAACAACATCATCGGGTGCCTGGTGGCCGGAAAACTGGGCGCCAACTTCACGGCGGCGCAGGTGAACAAGCCCGAATATGTGCCCATCATCAACAACCTCAGCCTGCTGGACCGCGCCGTCAATCCGCATCTTTCCATGATGAACGCCATCCTGCATTTTGTGCGGGGCAAGAACGTGAAATCCGCCGCGCTCCTGCGGGACCTGCCGGGCGAACTGCTCGAAGTCGTCATCCCCGAAAGAGGCAAATGGACCGGCAAGGCCATCAAGGACATCAAATTCCCGGAGGGTGTCACGGTGGCCACCGTCCTGCGCAGTGACGAAGTCTGCGTGGCCACCGGCGACCTTCTGCTCAATGCCGGCGACCATGCCGTCATCTATTGCGCGCCCAAGGCGGCCGGCAAGCTGGACTCGCTGTTCCGGAAATAAGGTTTCATGAATATCCGGGCCATTCTGCATGCGTTGGGATTTATGCTCATGGTGGTGGGGCTGGCCATGACGATCTCCTGGGGCGTTGGGGTTGCGCATGGGGACTCCGCGGAGGCGTGCCTGGCGCTGGCCGGCGCCGCCCTCCTCACCATGGCCACCGGCTTGAGCCTGGCCCTGTTTTTTCAATCCGACACGGAACTGGCCTTAAAGGACGGCATCATGGTGGTCACGGTCGGCTGGTTCATCGCCTGTCTTTTCGGCGCGCTCCCCTACCTCTGGTCTGGCGTCATCCACGACCCCATTTCCGCCGTGTTTGAAACCGTCTCGGGATTCACCACCACGGGAGCCTCCGTGCTGGGAGAGATAGACTCCCTGCCCAAGGGCTTGCTCTTCTGGCGGGCGCTCACCCATTTTCTGGGCGGCATGGGCGTGCTGGTGCTCTGCGTGGCGGTCCTGCCGTTTCTGCGCGCGGGCGGCATGCAAATCTACCGGGCGGAGGTGACCGGCCCCTCCAAGGACCGCCTGACCCCGCGCATCGCCAACACGGCCAAATTGCTGTGGGGGGTCTATCTGCTGTTGTGCGTGCTGGCCACCCTGTTGCTTCGGCTCTGCGGCATGTCCTGGTTCGATGCCACCTGCCATGCCTTTGCCACGGTGGCCACCGGCGGCTTCTCCACGCGGACGGCCAGCATCGCGGCCTATGACAACATCTGGATTGAAGTCGTCACCATCGTCTTCATGCTGTTGGGGGCCACCAGCTTTGTTCTCCACATGCAGATTCTCAGGGGCCGCCTGTGGGCCTATTTCCGGGATGGAGAATGGCGGCTGTTTGCGGGCATCTGGGTGGGCGCCTGTCTGCTGGTGGCCTTCACCGCCTGGCGGGACGTGTTTCCGGATTTTCATGAGGCCCTTCATCACAGCGCCTTTGCCGTCACCTCGCTCTACACCACCACCGGCTTTGCCACCGTCAATTACGACCAATGGCCGCTGTCTTCACGATTTCTCCTGCTGATGCTGATGGTGGTGGGCGGATGCACCGGCTCCACGGCGGGCGGCATCAAGCAAATGCGCTTGATGGCCATCATCAAAAGCATTATCCGCGAATCCAAGCTGTTCATGCGCCCCAATGCCGTGATCCCTCTTAAAATCGGGCGCGAAATCATTCCGGATGAAGTGGGGCGCAGTATGCTGGTCTTTTTTGTCCTGTATCTGGCCGGCATTGTCCTGGGCACACTGGCGATGTGCCCCTTCATGCCGGACCTGCTTTCCGCCATCAGCGCCGTCATTGCCACGCTGGGAGGTGTCGGGCCCGGCATGGGGATGGTGGGCCCGATGTGCAACTATGGGGGCGTGGCGCCCTTTGGAAAAGCCATTCTGATCCTTCTGATGCTGTTGGGACGGCTGGAGTTCTACACCCTGCTGGTCCTGCTGTTCCCCAGCTATTGGCGCCGATGAACCCGTATTATAACGTTGCACACCTGCATGGATTCTGCTGACATTCCTCATCTCATGAACTCAACCAGGATTCTAGCCGCTTGAACATACGCGCTGTTCTTCATCTGATCTCTTATCTGCTGATGGTCATCGGCCTGGGCATGGGAGCCTGCTGGGGAGTGGCCTTCTATTTCCAAGATCCCCTGCTGGCCCAGCAGGCCTTGAGCATTCCCGGCATGGCCACCCTGCTGATTGCCCTGTTGCTGGCGAAATTGACACACCGCCGGGAGCCGGAGGATCTTTCCCGGCGGGACGGCTTTGCCATTGTCACCTTCGGCTGGGTCTTCGCCACGTTGTTTGGCGCCATCCCCTTCCTCTGGTCAGGCGTCATCCCTTCGTTTGTCGAAGCGGCGTTCGAGACCCTGTCCGGCTTCACCACCACGGGGGCCTCGGTACTCAGCGGCCTCGATCACCTGCCCAAGGGCATCCTGCTGTGGCGGGCCACGACCCATTTCTTTGGCGGCATGGGCGTCTTGGTGCTCTGCGTGGCCATCCTGCCCTTTCTGGGCGTCGGCGGCATGCAGATCTTCCGCGCGGAGATGCCGGGCCCCTCCAAGGACCGCCTGACCCCGCGCATTGCCAACACCGCCAAACTGCTTTGGGGCATCTACCTCGGCCTCTGCATCCTGCAAATTTTCCTACTGAAAGTTGGCGGGCTTTCCTGGTTCGACTCCACCTGCCACGCCTTTGCCACGGTGGCCACCGGAGGCTTCTCCACGCATGACCTGAGCATCGGCTTCTACCACAGCGCCTATGTCGAAGTCGTCACCACCGTGTTCATGTTCCTGGCGGGCGTGAATTTCTCCCTGCACTTCCGTGCCCTGCGAGGCCAGCCGCTCACCTACTGGAAGGACTCGGAGTTCCGCATCTACTTTTATGTCTGGGCGCTGGTGTGCTCCGTCATGGCCTACAATCTCTGGCACACCTCCGCCCAGCCCTGGACCTCCGCGATCCGCGGCGCCTTTTTCACCGGCACCTCCATCATGACGACGACGGGTTTTGTGACGGCGGACTTTGACCAATGGCCGGCCGCCTCCCGCTTCATCCTGCTGGCGCTGATGTTCATCGGCGGCTGTGCGGGCTCCACGGCGGGCGGCATGAAAATCATCCGCGTGAACATCCTGGTCAAAGCCGCCCTGCGGGAGATCAAGCTATTTCTTCAGCCGCAGGCGATCGTGCAGGTCAAGGTGGGCAAGAAGCCGGTGGAGGGGGGCATCGTCTTTGGCATCATGGGGTTCTTCACCATCTTCCTGCTGATCTTCGTCGTGGCCTCCGCGCTCATGTGCCTGTTCACGCCAGACCTGCTGACGGCGATCAGCTCGGTGGCGGCCACCCTGGGCAACGTCGGCCCCGGCCTCGCTGGCGTCGGGCCCATGATGAACTACGCGGACATCCCCGCCGGCGGCCAGGCCGTCCTGATCCTCTGCATGTTGCTGGGCCGCTTGGAACTCTATACGGTCCTCGTCCTCTTCCTGCCCAGCTTCTGGAAAAAGTGAACCCCTTCCGAGGGCAGGCGATTACTCTTGCGCCGGCCAGATGTAGCGGATCAGGCGCTTGATGTCTTCCACGACGAGGTACAACGCCGGGACCAGCACCAGGGCAATGATGGTGGAGAAGAGAATGCCATAGCCCAGCGAGATGGCCATGGGGATCATGAACCGTGCCTGCAGGGATCTCTCCAGCATGATCGGCGCCAGCCCAAAGAAGGTGGTCAGCGAGGTCAGCAAAACAGGGCGAAAACGGCGGGCGGGGGCCATGGCAATGGCCTCGGACGCGGACAAACCCTCCGCACGAAATTGGTTGGTGGTGTCAATCAGGATGATGTTGTCATTGATGACAACGCCGGAAAGCGCCACGATGCCCATCAGGCTGATGATGCTTAGATCATACCCCATCACGATATGCCCCACCACCGCACCGACGATGCCAAACGGAATCGCCACCAAAATAATGAGCGCCTGGATGTAGCTCCGGAAAGGGATCGCCAGCACGGCGAAAAGCCCCACCAGGGCGATCAGGAAATTGCGCTTCAAACTGCCGATGGATTCGCGCTGGTCGCGCCCCTCCCCCTCGAAGGAATAGGCCAGCAGGGGATGCCGCTCCTGCAGGCTGGCCAGGGTGCTCCGCGCCAAATCCTCCCGGACCTTGCCGGCATTGGACAGCTCCTCATTCACATCCGCCGTAACCGTCAGCACCCGGCGTCCATCCACGCGCTTGATTTCCTCATAGGCGCGCGATTGCCGGACCTCGGCGGCCTCGCGGAGCGGGATCTCACCTCCGGCGCCGGTGCGGATGACCATGTTCTCAATGTCCTGCTCCGACGCCCGCTCGCCGGCGGGCAGGCGCACCATGACCTTGACCTCGTTGCGCCCGCGCTGTTGGCGGCGGACCTCCGCGCCAAAGAAGGCATTGCGCAACTGGCGTCCGAGGTCGGTGGCGCTCACCCCGAGGCTTCGCGCCGCCGGCTTGATCGTCATGTCCCACTGCGGCTTGCCGCGCGCGATGCCGTCATCAATTTCAGAAACGCCCGTGAACGCCCGCAACGCCTCGGCCACCTCCAGCGCGGCGTTCTCCAGAATCTCGGGCTCGGGATGGCTCAGCTCCACTTCGATGGGCTTGCCGGAGGTCGGCCCGATGGTGAAGCGGAAGGCCAGGCTTTCCAATCCCGGGATCTCTCCCGTTCGCTTGCGCCACTGCTCGGTAAACTGCATGGCGGTGATGGAGCGTTCCGTCAGCGGCACCATATAGACCGTCACGGAAGCGACGTGGCTTCCGGGCGTGTCAGACACCCCGCCGACTTCCGCGCGGATGCCGCGCGTGATGGCCTCGCCGCCGTTCTCCGCCAAGATGCCTCGCGCCGCTTGCTCGAGCCGCTCCAGTACGGCGCGGGTCTCGGCCACCGGCGAGCCATAGGGGAGCACCGCCTGCGCGCGCACCGTGTCGCTCTCGACCTTGGGGAAGAACGTGAAGGCCAGCCGTCCGCCGCCCACCCAGCCAAAGGTCAGCAACAGCGCGGCGAAGCCGATGGAAAGCGTCAGGTAGCGATGCGCCAGCACCCGTCGAATGAAGGGCAGATAATACCGGGCCACAAACTTCTCCAGCCCCCGCCCAAACCGCTCCTGCGGAATCTCCAGCATCCTCCAGAAAAAGCCCTTCACCTCTTTTTTCTGCTTGGCCAGATGCGCGGGCAAAATAAACAAGGACTCCACCAGCGAGAAGGCAAACACCGCTGTAATGACGATCGGAATGGTGCTCCACACCTTGCCCATGGTGCCGGGGATGAACAGCATCGGCAGGAAGGTTACAATATTGGTCAGCACGGAAAAGACCACCGGGGCCGCGACAATCTGCGTGCCATGCACGGCGGCGGGCAGAAACTTCATGTCCTTCTGCCGGAGGTAATAGACACTCTCCCCCACCACAATGGCGTCGTCCACCACAATCCCCAGGGCGATAATGAAGGCAAACAGGGAGATCATGTTGATCGAGACGTCAAAGAAGGGAAGCACCAGCAAGGCGCCGAGGAAGGAGGTGGGGATGCCCAGCAGCACCCAGAAGGCGAGGCGCACCTCGAGGAACAGCCCCAGGATGATCATCACCAAAACCAACCCCATGCCGGCATTGCGCAACAGCAGGTACAAACGGTCCCGGTACAGCTCCGACCGGTCGTTGCGAATGGCCACCCCCACGGTGGGCGGCAGTTTGGCGCGAAGCTGTTCCATGTACTGGGTGGCTATTTTTGAAATGGTGATGGGCTTCTCATTGCCCACGCGATAGATGGTCAGATTGACGGCGCGCTGTCCGTTGTAATACATCGCCTCGTCCGTTTCAGCAAAGTCATCCCGGATCACCGCGAGATCCCCCAGCGTGACGTGCGACCCATCCGGGCGGCTGATCACGGCGATGTCCTCAAATTCCGATGCCAGGTTGCGCCGCTCGGCGGTGCGAAGCAGGACTTCCCCCGCCGGGGCCTTGACGGAGCCGGACGCCAGCTCCACCGAGGCCCGGGCGGCCTCGTCGGCAATCCCCCGCATGGTCAGATTGTGCGCGCGCAGTTTTTCCAGCGGCACATCCATGGAGATCTCCAGGGCGCGCGCGCCGGCAATTTCCACCAGGGTGATGTTGGGATCCTGGGCCAGCTCGTCCTTGGCCATCTCCGCGAGCCCCCGCAAGACATGCTCATCCAAATCGCCATAAATCACCAGGGAAAGCACATCGCGCCGGGTCAGCGCCAGGCTGACAACCGGACGCTCGGCATCCTCGGGAAAGGTCACGATGCGGTCCACGGCGTTCTTCACATCCTGCAGGACCTTGTCGGCGGACTCCCCTTCCAGCACCTCCACCCGCACACTGCCACGCCCCTCGGCGGCGCGCGAGGTCACGCGCTTGACGCCATCAATGCCCCGCACGGATTCCTCGACCACCAGCAGGATGCCCTGCTCAACCTCCGCGGGGCTCGCGCCCGGATAGGCCACCGCGATGTTGACAATATCGAGTTCAAATTCCGGAAAGACCTCCTGGCGGATCCGGGGGATGGCCAGCAGGCCGCCGATCATCAGGAACAGCATCAGCAAATTGGAAGCCACCGGATTGGCCGCCATCCAGGCGATGGGGCCTCGGGAGGAATGGGCCTCGCCGGCCTGCTTCTCCAGCTCGGCGATCCGGTCCTGTATCTCGTTATGTTCTCCGGGTGTCATGGCCTGCTTTTTTCCTGATCGGGCGCGGACGCTCCGATGATCTTCAATTTCATGCCTTTGATTGGCAGGGGGATGCGGCTCGTCACCACCCGCGTGCCGGCCTTCATCCCTGGGCCACTGACGACCATGCGCTCTTTATCCTGCCAGCCAACATCCACCTCGTGAATATCCAGCCGGTCCTCCTCCGACATGACCCACAGTTGCCGGCCCTCGTGCAGGGAGGACCGGGGCAGGACAAAACTGTCTTCCAGCATCGGCCCCTGAATCAGCACCCTCACATAGGCATTGAGAGGAAAGGCGGAGGCGGCTGAATCCTCCCCGCCCTGCAGAGGGTCCGGCACGGAAACCAGCAGGCGGGCCATGCGCCCGGCGTTGTCCAGGTCCCCGAGCACGCGAATCACACGTCCGGTTCTGACCCGCTCGCCCTGGCGTCCGGCATCGAGAAAGACCTGCGCCTGTGCGCCCCCCCTCCCCTGCTCATCCGGCAGGGTAATCCATCGCAGTTCCGCCATCGGCAAAGACACCTGGACCCAATATTCGTCCGTCCCCACCAGCGTGGCCAGGCGTGTTTGCACCCCCACCACCTGGCCCTCGTCCGCCATGCGATCCAGGATCAGCGCATTGAAAGGCGCGCGCAACACGGTCCGCTCCAGGTTGAGCAACGCGCGATCCAACCCCGCCCTGGCCGACTCCAGCGCCGCCTGCGCATTGCGCAACTGCGGTTCTCGCAAGGCCAGCGCGCGGCCCGCCTCGTTGACCTCGATCTCGCCCTCCAGCAGGGCCCATTCGCGCTCGGCAATCCCCTTGCGGGAAACCTCCTGCTCCAATTCGTACTCTGCCTTGACCACCAGCGCCTTCTGCTGGGCCGCCACCAGCTCGTATTCGCGGGGATCTATCTTCAGCAATTCATCCCCCTTCTTCAGGAGGCCGCCCGGCTTCCACGAGGGATTCGCCCAGACCAGCTTCCCTCCCACCTCGGGCAACAGCTCAACCTTTTGCGCCGGCAAAACCGTCCCCATGCCCTCAACCTGGACCACCACGGAGGTCGGCGCCAGCGAAACCACATCCACCGCCAGCACCAATTCCGCCTTGGGCCGCTTCTCCGCCTTGGGGCGCGTGGTGACTAACAGGGCGGCCAGGCCCGCGGCCGCCGCCAGAATAGTCAGGGGAATGATGGCACGTAAAATCTTCTGCATGATGGCATCGTTCATAAAGCCTCCTTGTGCGCCTCAACACGAGGCAGATCACGCGTCCAATCGCCGCCCAGCGCGCGATAAAGTTGTATGCGGTACAGAATCCACTGGCGACGCGCGGCCAGCACACTGCGCCCGGCGGCCTGCTGGCGGTCCAGCGCCAGCAAAACCGGCAGGTACTCGCTCAAGCCCGCCAGGTACCGTGCACGGGACTCCCGCAGGGTGTCGCCCGCCAGCTTCCATTGGGCCTCCTGCCGGCGCACCGACTCCGCCTGCTGGCTTTCCTGCACCAGGGCATCCTCCACCTCGCGAATCGCCTTCAGCAAGGCCTGTCCGGCGGTGGCGGCCTGCTCCCGCAGGGCCGCGCGCGCGCGTTCCGCTTCGGCGGCGCGTTTCCCGCCATCGAGCACCGGCGCCACCAGATTGCCCGCCAGGTTCCAGATCCAATCCTTGAACAAATCCGCCGTCTCCGCCGACTGGTAGCCCGCCCCCGCCGTCAGCCGGATCGCCGGCAGGCGGTTCGCCACCGCCGCCGCCAGGCGCTGATCCGCCGCCGCCAGGCGGTCCATCGCGGCGCGTACATCGGGGCGCTGGGTCAGCAAAGCCGCCGGCACACCGGCGTCAGGAAGCGCCGGCGGCTCCGGAAGGAATGCCGGCGGCACATCGGTCCATTCGCCGGGCGTGCGCCCCGCCAGATACGCCATTTGATGGCGCAGGACGTCCAGGCGAGCCGCCACCGGCGGCAACAGCAATTGAATCGCCCCCTCCTGCTGGCGCTGTTGGAACACATCCAGCGCGGAGACCTGCCCCTGCGCGAACCGGCTCTCCGTCAACTGCAAATAGGTTTGGCTGGCCTTCAACTGCTCGCCCAGCAACACCTGTTGCGCGGCCTGCTCCCGGGCCTCCACCCAGGCCGACGCCATTTCGGCGGCGACGGTCATCGCGGCGGCCTCCAGCTCATTGCGCGTGGCCTGATAGTCATAACGCGCGGCCTGGTTCAGCGACGCCACCCGCCCCCATAAATCCACTTCGTACGAGGCGGCCAATCCCAAGGAGAATTGATCGGCCTCGACCGCCTCCCCGGTGGCCGTGCTGATGGTTTTAGCCCGGCGCGCACCCGCCTCGGCATTGAGCTGGGGCCAGCGGTCACCCCCGGCCTGCCGCGCTGTGGCCCAGGCCTGGTCCAGGCGGGCCCATGCACGGGCCACATCGAAATTATTGGTCAGGGCAAGCTCCACAAGGGCATTGAGATCCGGATCATGAAACGACTCCCACCAGCGCGAAATCTCCGCACTGCCCGGCAAGGACCGGGAATAGGATTCCGACGGTTCACGCACCCAGCCCTCCGGCCGTCCAGGCCGGTACAGGGCGCACGACGCCAGCCCCAGGCAAAGGCCAAAGCCTGCAACCACGCTCATGCTGATCCGAATAAGATTCACATTCTTCATGGTGCGTTCCATCTTCCGCGCATCCCCGTAAGACGAAGCAAAGGGTGAATTTGTTGCCTCCTCTTTTGCCTGTCCCCTTTCAAAAACATAAAACGAGGTTCCAATGTACTCGAAAAAAGGGTATTTCTCAAGAAAAGCTTGAAGGAGAAAAAAGCCCATGATCACACCCGGCAAGGAATTGTGTTTCCCCGGCGAATTGGTCGCCCTGCCGGTACACCGCTCCAAGGCCCTGCTCGATGGCTTTTACCGCCCCCCTGCACACCCTGGGAAGACCCTGCTGATCCTGGTCCACGGCATGGGCAGTAACTTCTATCGTTCAAAACTCAAGAAATGCTTCCTGCAAGCCACGCCCGAGGCGGGGCTGGGCATCCTGACCTTCAACAACCGCGGGGCCGAAGATGGAACCATTCACGAGCGCTTCAGCGACTGTCTCGAAGACCTCGATGCGGCCATCCATTTTGGACTGCAGAGGGGATACCGCCACTTCATCCTGGCGGGACACAGCACCGGATGCCAGAAGATCACCTATTACCAAGCCCGGCGACAACGCAAGGACATCGCGGCCCTGGTGCTCCTTGCCCCGGCGGATGACCACGCCCTGTGCCGGCGCGATACGGGCGCCCTCTATGCCCGCTGGGTGGCGCGCGCCCGGCGGCTGGTGGCTCGCGGCAAGGGACGGGAGATTCTGGCGGGGCTGTACCAAACCTTTTCCGCGCGCCGCTTTCTCAGCGTCGCCGACCCCCGGCAAACCGAAGCAAAAATATTCAACTACGACGGCAGGCTGGAGCATTTCAGGAAGATTCAGACGCCCATGCTCGCCATCTTTGGAAGCCGCGAGCCCTACGCAGTCCTGCCCGTGCGGCGCATGCTCGACATCCTGAAGGAAGGCTCACGATCCTCGCGGTTCGATGCGCTCATCATTCCGCGCGCCGATCACAGCTTCCATGGCCATGAAGAAAGCACCGTCCAGCAGGTGCTGAAATGGGCATGCTCCGTACGCGCGCGCGCCCCATGAACCCTTCCGGCCTCAAGGCCCATAGAGCTGGATTTCCGCCACGGTCCAACACCATGCGGGATCCGCCGTGGCCAGCTCCAAACGCAACGCCTGAACCTTTTCCTGCTGGAGCAAATAGGTCTGCTGGGCGTACCCATACACGGGATGCCCGTTCCGCCAGGCGAACTTGTCATCCTCCGCCGGAACCCCCTCATGCCAGGTTTCCCATCCATGTTCCTTGCGCACCCGAATACGCAAGGCCGGCGCGCGGTCATGCTTGAAATCCCCGTGCCGCACCACCAGCCGGCGGATGTCCGCGGGCTCGCTAAACACCATCTCCAGAGCCAGATTGGTGTGCTGGCGGCTTGCACTGCGCCAAAAGGTGCGCTCATCGCCATCGGCCAAATGCGCCGCCATTTCTGGCGATTCCGATGCGTGAAGGGTAAATCGCCCGCGCTCGATGGGCTGGCCGCCGGCAAACTGCGGCGCCGAAAAATCGTGATACACGCGGAAATGTCCCGCGGTGTAAACCTGAGCCTCGACCCCCATGGTGCGGAGGTGCCGTTCAAAAATGGAAGGCTTCAAAAAGCGGACTTTCTCCGTCAACACATACGCGACATTGCTGGAAGCATCCACCTGCGCCTTGTAGGGAATCGGCCAGCCGGGAAACCGTTCGTTCTGCGGCTGACTGCACATCACCGCCCCATCCGCCTCAAAGCCAATCCGGTAGGCCGCCCAATGCGATGCCACGGCATGGTGAATGCCTTTTTCGCGGAGAAAGGCCAGCGCAGGCTTCAAGTCGGGCGCCACGACCACATCGTCCACAAACCCAGGCTCTGTCCACGCCAGCGGCAATCGCACCGAGACGGCGGCATTATACAGCGCCACCAGCACCACCAGACTGCCCAGCGCCCGCTTGATCGGGCGCGGAACCACCAGCCAAACTCCCGTGACCAGAAAGGGGAAGGCCACCAGCGCTGGCCCCAGATACCGGTACGAGCCAGAATCGGCCCGCTTGCTCAGCGCAAACAGCAGAATGCTCAAGATGGACGCCCCCAGCGCCCATTCCAAGCCGCCCAGAAAAGGCCTTTCATGACGGCAGGCGCGCTGAAAAAGACCCGCCAGGGCCATGCCCGCCGCCAGCAGAAGCAGGGCGGAAAAAGCATACGGGAACAAGTCATGGCCCCAGGCGCCCCAGGATAGATGCTCCGCACTGTCCGGGAAAAGGCAGGGCCGCCAGCCAAACGTCACAGGAAGGGTGCGGGTCAAAGCCAGGCTCCATATCCGGCCCGCGGCCACCGCCCAGCCATGAGAGGCTGTGACGGATTGGTGCGCGCCAGGCAGGCGCCAAATAGCCACCACGTGCGGCAACAACCCCAGCGCTCCGCCCACCGCATACCCCGCGAGCTGTTTCCAGCCATTCCGCCTCACCACATTCCATACGGCCACCACGCCCAGAGGGACCACCAGCGCCAGCGAGAGCATGGCATTGCTGAACGCCAGGACCCCAAAAAAGCCGCCCGCCAAGGCCATCCAAAAGGGGTGCGCAACACGCTCTTTTCGTAGCGACAGGACAAACCAGACGGCTACCAGCACCAGAATATAGGCCGAATTATTGTGAGGAAGCGAGTAGGCCGTCATGTTCATGACAAAATAGACGGAAGGAAACAGCACCAGCAGGACGCCCGGCCACACATCGCGCCACGCCCCCATCCGCCGCAAGACCAGCAGGCTCAAGGCCACCAGGACCAAGCCTTCCATAAAGACCAGCGCCCGCATGCCCAGCGCGGTGCGAGGCAGAAGATGAACAAACGGGGCCATCCAATACGCCTCCAGCGGGAACATGTACGGCTGGGCGGACAGAAGCAGGGGGAAGTCGCCAGCCCGGACATCCAGCGCCTGCAACACGGTCAGCGCCTCATCCGTGGTCACCGGGATATGCAAGCCCCCCATGACATACAGATACAAGCGGAGCGCCAGGGCCAAAACAAGAAGCCCCCCCGCCACGAGAACGGTCCAATCCTTCAAACAGTACGATTTCATGATTGTTTACCCTTGCCTGATATCGTATCAGAGAACAGCACTCTAAAGGGTGCCTGCAGGCATGAAAAGCATAAGATTAAATGGCCATGAAAATTGACACCATGAAATGGCTGGACCGCCACGCCGGCGCGCCCATCTGCCTGGCCCTAACCCTCCTGCAACGCCTCACACGCCTTTTTTCACCCGCCCCAGGCCCTGTGACAACCCTGCGCCGGGTCTTGTATGTGGAATTGTCGGAAATGGGAAGCATGGTCGCCGCCTATCCCATCATGCAGGGATTCAAACAGCGGCATCCGGAGACGGAATCCTACTTTCTCACCTTTAAGCAAAATCGCGCCTGCTTGGACGAGCTGAACCTGGTGCCCAGAGAAAATGTCATCCTCATCGAGAACACCTCTCTCGGCAGTTTTGTCCGCTCAGGCTGGGCCGCCGTGCGAACCCTGCGCTCACGACACTTCGATGCGGTGATTGATTTCGAGCTGTTCTCCCGCATCTCCGCCATACTGTGCCATTTCGCCAGGGCTCGCTATTCCGCCGGGTTCAATCGCATGAGCCTCGAAGGTCTTTACCGGGGCAATCTCCATACCCATCCAGTCGGCTACAACCATTATGCCCATATCAGCCAGAACTTTCTCTCCCTGATTCGAGCCCTGGAAAACGCACCGGCGAAAACAGCCCTGCTCAAGGAACGGCTGGAGGCGCCGACCTTGCCCATTGAACACCCGCCGCCCCGCCCGGCCCTCCGCACCGAGGTGTGGCGCCGACTCTCCGCCGCCTGTCCGGACCTCACAGCGGATTCACGCCTCATCATTCTCAACCCCAACGCCGGAAACCTCCTGCCTATCCGGGCCTGGCCATTGGAAAATTACACCGAACTCGCCCGGCGGCTGTTGCAAGATCCGGACAACATTGTGCTGGTCATGGGAACCGCCGAAGCCTCCGCCGATGCCGCCACCATGCGCAGGGAACTTGCTTCGCCACGATTGATAGACTTCACCCAGCAGACGGCCTTCAGCGACCTGCTCCCGCTGTTCTCCCTCGGGGATGTGCTGGTCACCAACGACAGCGGCCCGGCTCATTTCGCCGCGCTGACCGACATCGCCATCCAGGTGTTCTTCGGGCCAGAGACGCCACGCCTGTACCGGCCCCTGTCTCTTCGATGCGAAAACTTCTATTCAAACTATCATTGCAGTCCCTGCCTGAACGCCTACAACCACCGGACCACAAAATGCGCCAACAACCTCTGCCTGCAATGCATCGGGGTGGAGGAAGTGGAAGCCGCCGTGCGAAAAAGCCTGGCCGGCTATCCGGTACCGGCCCGGCCATGAAGTGGGCGGATCACTTCGCTGACAACTTCCGAATGCGCTCGTTCAGCATGCCTGCGATCAACTCCAGCCCGCTTTGCTTGAAGTGAATGCCATCCTTCATGAACACGCCATCATGCTCACTTCCGGCAAAGGCTTCCTGCAAGTCCACCAGTTCAGCTCCCGTTTCGCGGGCCGCCTGCCGCGTCAGCTCGACGTACTGGTCATGCACCTGATTGTAGTCCACCTTCCGGCTTTCCTCGGGAAATTTGTCCTTCGATGGATATACCTCACGGCGAGCGGCGGTGATCAGGATGGGCACGGCACCCGCCGCCCTCACCTCGGAAACAAATTCCTTCAACACCTCCACATACTCATCCGGCGGCACACGGAACCCGGCCCTCTCCCGCGACTGGACCTCCACGCCCCTGGGGCGCATGAGTTGCGACAACAGCATGAATATCCGCTTTTCCTTGAGCTTGTTGTACACCCGCCCATAGAGCGGATGAACCTTGACCGCCATGCGGGTCCGGTCAGTTTCCATTTCCAGCCAATGATCATTCCAGCCAAAGTAGATGGTGACAAAATCCGGCTTGAGCGCGACGGCTTCCAGCTGGAAAACCCTCAGCCCCTGCATGGAGGAATACCCATACACGGCCATGTTAAAACACTCCCACCGGTTGGTGGTGGGTGGATTTGCGTTGAGCCGGTCATGAAGCAATTGCGAATACCCCGGCTCGCCCTGCGCGGTGACCGAGTCTCCAAGACAGATGATCCGGATCGTGCCGGGCGCTTTCACCGGGTCCACCTCCCGCTCGCGGTAGCCCAGGCTGTTGATCATGCGCCCGTGGTACTTTTCGCCCTTGCGGAACTTCCAGCGCAACTCAGGATCGTCAAACCCCTGTGTAACCTCCGTCACCCCTTCCGCATTATCAAGCGCAAAGACCACGGGAGCCATGTTCACCCGGAACTTCACGAGGATCAGCGCCCCCTCCACTATCGCAAAGCAGGCATACGTCATGACCAGCGACAGAATCAGCTTCTTCATCAGCCCGTGTTCCAACAGGCCCTGAAGAACCGCCCCCCTGCGCTTCGCCGCCGCTTGGAACAGGCCTCGAGCCGCGAGCAACGCGAAGACTGCGGCCACAGGCTTGATCCCCCAGCCCACCGTCACATGCAAAGGCCCCCAGGTGATCCGCAAAGGATTCATCAGCCAGATCACCGGCACCGCCAGCAGGGCGGCAAAAAAGGCCAGGTCCAAAAGGAGGAGCAATACCGTCCATCGTTTAATCATGGAAGAACACCACCCGGAAAGGCTTCCGCACATCGGCTCCTAAAAATTCATGCATGCCTCTGCCTATCGCATTCAGCCGCCCTCGGTCAAGGCCTTAATGGGCAAGAATCCAATGGCATTGACGCTCAGGTAGCCCCTGCGTACATTGGAAACCATGAAGCGGCACAAAAAATGGCTGGCCCTGGGCCTGCTGACAGGCGCTCTTCAATTGATGGCGGCGCCCCTCCCGGATGTTCCGCCACCGGAGGTTTCCCATGCCGCCCAAACCGGACTCAACACTTTTCTGCAACAAGCTTGGATGGATGATCCCGTCCTCTATGGATTTGACCTCGCGGACGCAGGCCTGGAATTCAAACTGGGCGATCCCTGGCGGCTCTACGTCCTGCCGCCCTCGGCCGTTCTGGCCAGCCCACAGGACCAGCCCGTGATGAACTTGCTGACCCCGTCCACCCTCTGGTATTTCCCTGTGAAAGCGGGCGGCCAGGCGGGCGCCCTTCTGGCCGTGGACAACGTGAACGGTGAATGGAAAGCTGTATCGCTGGGCTACGCAGGCCTGGCGTATGCGCTCTCGCAGGTGCAGGCACAATGGCCCGCAACCAACGGCTATTATCCGCGCCTCGTGGTTTCTTTCCAGGCCAGAAGCCATCTGTTCACCATTCCCGAGGCGGGCCCAAACAACCTGACCCTCTTGCAAGACCGCCCCGGGCCAACCCCTTCGCCCTCGTATGAGAAGCTGGACTCATGGCCCCTCATTCAATCCCAACTCAAGCCACTCGTTCAAACAAGCATCGCAGTCTTTCCAACCAAGGAACCCCTGGAGCCAAAACCGTGAACCACCCGATCACAACACGGCATCCATGGAAGACGGCCTGTGGACTTCTCTTCTTCAGTGTCCTGACCATCCTGGCTGGGACCTATCATGTGCCACAGAAATACCAGCAGAAAACGGAGTGGTGCTGGGCCGCCTGCTCACAAGCCATCCTGGAATATCATGGCGTGGTGGTGACGCAAACCAACATCGCCCTGTATGGCACCGGCGGCGTCAACACGTGGAATTACCTGTGGGGCGAAGGATCGCACGACGGTGTTTACTGCCGCGGCATCCGGGAAATCCTTTCCAACTTTGGCGGCTTCTGGAGCTACGGAACCAGCGCCAGCCTCCCCTCGAGCACGGTCAGCAACGAGACCGCCGCCTGCAGGCCTTTTGTCATCAACTGGCTGTGGGATGGAGGCGGCGGACACTTCGTCGTGCATCGGGGAATGGACAACAACCTGATGTACCTGATGGACCCCTGGTACGGCCCCACTATCAATACCTACGACTGGGTCTGCCGGGGGAACACCCACACCTGGTCCTATTCCCTGCGCCTGACCAACAATCCCGTGTACCCCGGAGAGATTCTCGCAAGCGGCGCGGGAATGACTCTGGCCGGACAGAATCTCCAGGTCCGGTGGAACAGCGTCTCCAACAAGTTCTATCGCATCGAAC